>NZ_RZTB01000230.1:0-3606 GCF_003997735.1 Mesorhizobium sp. M7A.F.Ca.MR.148.00.0.0
AATCCTGAGTACGAATGAGCCGCAGGAGGCATTTGACGAACGGGGAAGCAAGGGCTTCTTCGTCATTGTTGACAGCAGGGCCAACCGGAGGAATTTCGTTGTTCGTCATTTCAGTCTTCGTCTTCGAGGTACGATTTCCTTTTCCTGCGATGCCCACTCCGGGTCCGCTTGCGTGGCCGACGAATGGCTTGGGCGGGCCAACCCCAAGAGTGCCCCGTGGCCGACCTCGACATGTCCACGAGTGCGAGACCTGCGGCGCGAATTCGCGGCGCACATCGTCTGCGCCGCGATCCGACCGGTGGTCAACGCAATTGAAATCCAACCTGCCGCAAGCCGCCGCCCTGCTGCATCGACATACTTGCTGCGAAGAGAGCTTCGATGGGCGGATTGGCCAGTGTTCAATTCCAATTGTCAGTCCCTTCGCGATTCTTGCTCAGGAAGTGACTGCGTTTTGAGTTTCGGGTGCCTTCTTTTGCGGAGCCACACAAAGATCCGCGTGACAGGCAGGCTCACCCGTGTAGTTGGCCAGTGCTTCGAGCAATGGGGTAAGATAGTACTGTTTGGTGTGGTCCGGAATTGGCCCCAGCCGGTCCACCGATTTCAGTGCCACCTCGATCAACTCGATTGCGCGATCTTTGTTGCCGCTCTCGTAATAATACTGAGCTACCGGGAGGTACCGGCGGTATTTAAACGGGCCATCGCCGTTCGGGGGATTGAGTGCCAGTATCTGTTCCGAGAGCTCGTTGCCCATCGCAAAGCGCTCCGCGCGCGGAAGATGGGAATTGTCCATCGTGGGATCGAAGAGTTGGTTGAGGGCCAAGGCCATCCACGACACCGCGTCGGACGTTTTGTCGATCGCGTCCTCGACCAATTCTCGCATGACCGGCATGCCGGTCTTGATGTCGCGCAGCTTGTGAAGCAGAAGATCCGCATGAATCTGCCGAAAATCAAAAGAGTCTGGCATCAAGGCGAGGCCTTCTTCGATGGCCAAGAGCGCCGCCGTCCAATTCTCGGCCTGCATCGCCGGCTCAAGTTTGGCGTATATCGGCCCGGTAAGCGACATTTCGCGCGCTGCAAGTTGGTTATGCGCGATGCGCTTTGCATCGGCGGCTTTCGCTTCATAGCTGCTGCGCCAGCTGCCGTTAAGGACTTTCGGCAAAACGTCATCGAGTTCCGCCGGGTGGCCGATAAAAGCGATGTGGCCGTCGCGGTCGACCACGAACGAGGTGGGAATCCCAATCGAAGAGCTGGGATCCATCCAGAGCTTGTTCATTTCGCCAATGTAATCGAACCCGATACGATAATTCAGATTCGGGAACTTCTCGGTCAGCCAGGCATCCACGTTGGTCCGCGCCTCGTCTGCGGTAGGACCCTGTTCGCAGGCGGCAACTCCGACCGCCTCAAATCCGCTGCCTTCATATTTCTCCTGCAGTTCGATCAAATGGGGCATGGCGTCGACACATGGTCCGCACCAAGTCGCCCAAAACTCAACGAGGTAGACCTTGCCGGGCCGAAAGTTCGTGAGGGGCTCGCCACGCAGCCAGTTCTCCACTTTG
The DNA here is from genome assembly GCF_003997735.1 of Mesorhizobium sp. M7A.F.Ca.MR.148.00.0.0. Classification (NCBI taxonomy): domain Bacteria; kingdom Pseudomonadati; phylum Pseudomonadota; class Alphaproteobacteria; order Hyphomicrobiales; family Phyllobacteriaceae; genus Mesorhizobium; species Mesorhizobium sp. M7A.F.Ca.MR.148.00.0.0. Next base: position 1,557 of record NZ_RZTB01000230.1, read on the forward strand.
ATCGCAGGAGCCGGGGACCCCATACGCAGTTCCATCTTGGTGTCCAAAGTCATTCCACACCTTTCGTCTCTTTTGTCGCGGAATATTTTCCCGTCAAAATCGGACACGGTCTCGAGGGCATCGCTCCCTCTGGCTTGCTTCAGCGAAGCTCTCACCGTGTTGCCGCACATCAAGCTGCAACGGAGGTGCCAATTCCCTCAGCTCCGGTAAGCGGCGGGAAATGCTTTGAAATTCTCCACGAGGCTAAATGCGGCCGATTGTCGTGAACCCGACATGTCTTCTGCCGCTGTCGGGTTTCGCCCTATCTCTTGAGAGCTTGGACGGCTCGCCTGTGATTAGACTGGCCTCGGTCCTCGAGCAGTGGCAGTTTGGCGCCAGTTCGAAAGCGCGAACTCGCCGGCTTGGTCCTCGTGCCGCCACCGCCGCGTGTGGATTCTTGCCCCGGAGTCAAAATTCGCCTCGCGGTTGCCAACGGCGGCATGCGCTCAATGCGCGTGGCGTTGAGCCCCGACAGCACGTAATGGTACCAATTAGTGGATGCCCGTCGCTGCCTCCACTTCTCCAGCCAAGCGCTCGAACGACGCTACCTACCCACGTTCGAGCGCGACCGCGGAATCGCAGACTGCCGAACGTCAGCCGTTGCGAAAGGTGTAGCCGTACCCGTTGATCGCCGGCGCGCCGCCTAGATGTGCGTAGAGGACCCTCGATCCCTGTGGAAAGAAGCCCCTCTGGACGAGGTCGATCATCCCTTGCATCGATTTGCCCTCGTAAACGGGGTCCGTAATCATGCCCTCGAGCCGCGCGCACAAACGGATTGCCTCTTTGGTTTCCTCCGATGGAACGCCATAACCCGGGTACGCGTAGTCCATGAACAACACCACGTCTGCCTCGACAATTTCCGCTCCGAGGTGGACGAGCTTCGCTGTATTTTGGGCGATGCCGAGCACCTGCGCCTTGGTCTTGGCGGGCATGGCGGAGGCATCGATACCGATCACGTTGCGCTGTCGACCATCCTTGGCGAACCCGACGAGCATGCCGCCGTGGGTTGAACCAGTCACCGTACAGACGACGATATAGTCGAAGGCAAACCCAAGCTGCTCTTCCTGGGCACGCACCTCCTCAGCGAACCCCACATAGCCCAGGCCGCCGTATTTGTGGACAGAGGCGCCGGCAGGTATCGCATATGGCCTGCCGCCCCTTGCCTTGACTTCATAAAGTGCCTTTTCCCAGCTGCGGCGGATGCCGATGTCAAAGCCCTCGTCAACCAGGCGCACCTCTGCCCCCATGATGCGGCTCAAGAGGATATTGCCGACCCGGTCGTAGACAGCATCATCATGTGGGACCCAGCTCTCCTGGACCAGGAGGCATTTCATGCCGATCTTGGCGGCGACCGCAGCGACCATGCGCGTATGGTTGGACTGCACGCCACCGATTGTGACGAGCGTATCGGCATCTGACGCGATCGCGTCGGGCACAATGTATTCGAGCTTGCGCAGCTTGTTTCCGCCGAACGCGAGACCGGAGTTGCAGTCCTCGCGTTTGACGTAGATTTCCACCTTGTCGCCCAGATGCTTGCCGAGGCGGTCGAGCCTCTCGATCGGCGTGGGTCCAAAGGTGAGCGGATAACGTTCGAATTTTTCCAGCATGCTATCTCCAGCAAAAAAGTACCTGAACCGGCTACGCACCGGTCAGCCCAGGGGTATGGTCGCGTGTTAGCCGAACACAGATTCCCTATACGATCAGCTCAGTCATCAGAGGGTGACCAAAATTGGTGTGGGTCTGAGCACTGATCCTGTCATCCGCGCATCAAAGCAGCAGCACATGCTGGGCATTCGACCAAGCCGGGACACAGCTGAAAATTGCATTCCGCAGTTGATCAGAGTCAGACGACTGGTACCCGAGCTTTCCTGTAACCATCGGCATGCTGGCCCCTGTGGCGAGTTCCACGAGCGCGGCTAGAGGACTGCCAGATCAGAAAGAGCACGCGGCCGAAGGAGCCGGCCTGAAGCAGCAGCGAACAGGCCAGCGTCGTGACGACTGCCACACGGAG
>NZ_RZTB01000231.1:0-3571 GCF_003997735.1 Mesorhizobium sp. M7A.F.Ca.MR.148.00.0.0
CCGCCTGCCGGCACCTTCTCCCCGTATACTGACGGGGAGAAGGGAGATGGCCGCATCGCTGGCGCCTATTGGCGAAACCGTCCATGACGGCGTCTTTCTCCCCGTCCTATACGGGGAGAAATGCCCGGCAGGGCAATGAGGGGCGGCGCTGACCTCGGCGATACCGGACGGACAGCGCGCCACATATCGTGGCGCGCCCTGACCAATTTTACTCCGCCGCCTCATACCCCGCGATGCCCTTGATCTCCAAAAAATCCTCGAGCCCGTATTCGGCATATTCGCGGCCATTGCCCGACTGCTTGTAGCCGCCGAACGGCAGGCCGGCGTCCCACTGGGGATAGTTGATGTAGACATTGCCGGTGCGCATGCGCGCCGCCACTTCGCGCGCCTTCTTCATGTCCTTGGCCTGGATGTAGGAGGCGAGGCCATAGACGGTGTCGTTGGCGGTCTCGACCACCTCGTCGACGCTGTCGTAGGGCATGATCGCCAGCACCGGCCCAAAGATCTCCTCGCGCGCGATGCGCATGTCGTGGGTGACATCGGCGAACACCGTCGGCCTGACGTAATAGCCGCGGTTGAGTTCGGCCGGACGGCCGGGGCCGCCGGCGACCAGAGTCGCACCTTCATCGATGCCGGCCTGGATCAGGTCCTGGATCTTGTCGAACTGGATCTGGCTGACGACCGGGCCAAGCTTGGTGCCGGCGGCGTCGGCGGGGCCGACGGTGAACTTTTCCGCAGCCGCCTTGGCATAGCCGGCTGCCTCGTCATGGCGGTCGCGCGGCACGAACATGCGCGTCGGCGCGTTGCAGGACTGGCCGCTGTTGCTGAAGCAGCCGGCGACGCCCTTGCTGACGGCGCTTGCGAGGTCGACATCCCCGAACAGGATGTTGGCCGACTTGCCGCCAAGCTCCTGATGCACGCGCTTGACCGTGTCGGCGGCGGCCTTGGCCACCAGGATGCCGGCACGGGTTGAACCGGTGAACGACATCATGTCGATGTCAGGACGGCTGGACAGCGCCTGGCCGACGCCCGGTCCGTCGCCATTGACGAGGTTGAAGACGCCCTTCGGCACGCCGGCCTCGTCGAGGATTTCGGCGAAGATGATGGCGTCGAGCGGCGCGATCTCGGAGGGCTTCAGCACCATGGTGCAGCCGGCAGCAAGCGCCGGGCCGACCTTGCAGGTGATCTGGTTGAGCGGCCAGTTCCACGGCGTGATCAGCCCGACGACGCCGATCGGCTCCTTGACCACCAGATGGTTGCCCTTGACGTGGCGGAATTCGAAAGTCTTCAGCACGTCGGCCATCTTCTGCAGATGCGCAAGACCGATGCCGACCTGGCTGTCCAACGCCATCTGGCGCGGCGCGCCCATCTCGCGTGACACAGCGACGGCAAGATCGCCACTGCGCTTCTTGTAGACCGCGATGATGCGGTTCAACAGGTCGAGCCGCTCGCCAACCTCGGTGAAACCAAAGCTGTTGAAGGCGCGCTTGGCGGCAGCCACCGCTTTGTCGACATCGGCCTTGGAGCCGAGCGAAATCTGCGCAAAGGCGTCCTCATTCGAGGGATCGATGACATCGAAAGCGTTGGGCACAACGGGATCGACCCACGCGCCATCGATATAGAACTGCAGATTGTGTGACATGGTTTTCTCCTTGGCCGCATCGTCGCGCCGGGCCGTCATATCTGGCTGGAGATAACGATGCACAAACGCCGCTGTCAAACGCAACCCCCGAAGTGGTTGAGCCAGTGCGCGAGTCATTGAGCCAGAGCGAGGCTGGACTACAGCAAAATATGCCCGGCCTCGACCAGAAACCGCCTCGCCGCAGCCTGATCCGTCGCTTTCACCAACAGATGGTCGCCATCGAAAGTGGACACCACGAAGATACCCAATGCGTTTTCCGACAACGGCCTGATGACCGACAGCACGATACCGGTTTCGTCGAAGGCAAACGGCCCCTGGAGCTTGAGGGCAACCCAGTCGCCGTCGTGCCTGACACTATCCGGCACACGATCCTGCAGGCAAACGATCGAAAGCTCGTCGTCGGTCCTTGTGATGCTGACGAAGCCTGGCCCGTCCGCCCAACCGGGAATGGTCTCGCCCGCCGCCAGCCGGGAAACCGCGTAAAACCCTGAGAGTTGCTTAAGCCTGACCCTGGCAGCCATTATCGAACTCCTTCCTCAGACCGCCGTTGATCCCGCGAGCTTCTTGCTCATATAGACCGTCATGCCGCCCATGAACGGCTCTTCCCGGTCCACGATATAGCCCTGCCTCTTGTAGAGCGACACATTCGCCTCGAAGGCGCCATTGGCCAGCAGGCGAAGCTCGGCACGTCCTCCTTCGATCGCCTTGCGCTCGGCCAGCTCCAGCAGCAGCCGGCCGATCCCCCTGCCCTGCGCCTGCGGTGCGACGCAGACATTCTCGATCCACAGGTGATCCTCGGCCAGCACGGTTTCGATCATCCCGACGATCCGATCATCCTCGACGGCGAGATCGAACGGATGCTCGGCAACGGCCTTGTCATAGTCGGCGCGCATAGGCAGCGGCTCGCGGCCGATCACCGGCACCCATTTGGCATAGGCGGCACGAACGATATCCCGGATCGCGGCGGCGTCAGCAGGCACGGCCGGCCGAAGCCGGATGGAAGAATGGTTGGTCATCAAAGTGCTCCAGATATGAAAAACCCCGCCGGCGGTGTCGCGGGCGGGGCTGGAAACGAACGAACCGGGTCTATCCTGCCGGTCTTTGTCGTCGCGCAATCAGTCTGCCGCTCCGCACTGTGCAGGGGCGGCGTCGCTTGGTGGGCGCGAGGACGAACATGGCGCCAAGCTGGAACAGGAAGCGCGGCGCGTCAAGACACCTACAACGGCTTCAGTATTCCTGCGCCGTCGGCCTGAACAGGATTTCGTTGATGTCAACCTCGTCAGGCTGGCTCATGGCGAACACCACCGTCCTGGCGAAGGAATCGGCGGGGATAGCCACCCGATCGTAGAGCGCGCGCACGCCTTCGGCGACATCGGCCTCGGTGACGCTGTCCGGCAGCTCGGTCGCCACGGCACCGGGCGAGATGATGGTGGTGCGGACGTTGTAGGGTTTCACTTCCTGGCGCAGACCTTCCGAGATGATGCGCACCGCGTGCTTGGTCGCGGCATAGACCGCTCCACCCGGCCCGACCTTGTGGCCGGCGACCGACGATACGTTGATGATGTGGCCGCTCTTCTGCGTCTTCATGTGCGGCAGCGCGGCGGCAATGCCGTAGAGCACGCCCTTGATGTTGACGTCGATCATCCGGTCCCAGTCCTCGACCTTGCCGCGCTCCAGCGGGGAATGCGGCATCAGGCCGGCATTGTTGATCATGACGTCGACGCGGCCGTGCGTCTCGACCGCATGGTCGACCAGATGCCGGACTGGCCGACATCGGTGACGTCGGTCTGAAGGATGGCGCCCTCGCCAAGTAAAAGCGCGCCGGCCAGCGCCTGCAACCGGTCGAGGCGGCGTGCGCCCAGCACCAGTTTCGTGCCCTCCCTGGCCAGAAGCCGTGCGGCGGCTTCGCCCAGCCCGCTGCTGGCGCCA
>NZ_RZTB01000232.1:0-3288 GCF_003997735.1 Mesorhizobium sp. M7A.F.Ca.MR.148.00.0.0
TGACTGGAGGTCAGAAAATGAACATCAAGAGCCTTCTCCTCGGCTCCGCTGCGGCCCTGATCGCAGTTTCCGGTGCGCGCGCCGCCGACGCCGTCGTCGTCGCCGAGCCGGAACCCGCTGAATACGTCAAGATTTGCGACGTCTACGGCGCTGGCTACTTCTACATCCCCGGCACCGAAACCTGCCTGCGCATCGGCGGCTATGTGCGTTACGACATCGGCGCTGGCGACGTCGGCGCGTTCGATGGTGCTCGCAGCAACGACGTGCAGGACGGCAAGAACCAGGGAGCCTGGTACAAGAATGCCCGCTTCACGCTGAAGACCTGGACCGGCCAGGAGACCGAGCTCGGTACCTTGAAGACCTACACCGAGACCCGCTTCAATTTTGGCAACAGCAACGGTGATCCCGACTTCGGCCCGAACGATGCGCACAACAAAGACGTATCGCTGAACTTCGCCTGGATCCAGCTTGGCGGTCTGCGCGTCGGTAAAGACGAATCGGCCTTCGATACGTTCATCGGCTACGCCGGCAACGTCATCCAGGATACGCTGGTTCCCTACGGCGATTTTGACACCAACGTCGTCCAGTACTATTTCGACGCAGGTAATGGTTTCTCGGCCGTGCTCTCGCTCGAAGAAGGCTCGGGTGCTGGGTCCGTCGACGATCTCGGCAACGGCAAGTATGGCGTTGGCACGATCGACAGCTATGTTCCGCATGTTGTCGGCGGCGTGAAGTGGACCCAGGGCTGGGGCGCGATCACCGGTGTCGTTGCGTATGACAGCAACTACGAAGAAGTCGCTGGCAAAGTTCGCTTGGATGTGAACGTTTCCAACGAGTTGTCGTTGTTCATCATGGGTGGTTATGGCACCGACGACAACCTCAACGACCCGACCTACGATCAGCCCGCGGGCGGCCGAGGCTTCTACAAGCAGTGGGGCGGCAACTGGGCAGTGTGGGGCGGTGGCACCTACAAGTTCAACGAGAAGACCTCGTTCAACCTTCAGGCGTCTGCTGACGACTGGAAGAACGTCGGCGTCGCAGCGAACGTTGCCTATGACATCGTCCCCGGCTTCACCGTCACGGCCGAAGTTGACTATCTTCATGCCGGCAAGTTCGATGAGGGCAGCACGGATAACGTCGCCTGGACTCCGGCCGACAAGAAGAACAGCGTCGGCGGACTCCTCCGCTTCCAGCGCTCGTTCTAATAAGCGACTTGTCGAATCGAAAACCCGGCGGGCAACCGCCGGGTTTTTTGCGTCGTAGCGCGCCTTTCGTCTTGCAAAGCGTCGCGCGCTCAAGGGCCGCCTGGATCGCTGGAACAAGCGACGCTGGGTGAACTCACGATGACTCTGGATTCAGGATCAAATATCGGCCAGATCGCCAAGGGCCTCGATCAAGGGCTGGATCTTGGATTCGTAATGTTTCCAGCGCTTTACCGATGACGTGTAGATCGGTTGGCGAACCTGCCAGCGACTGAGAGTTCTTACCGACCCGCCCCTATCAAAGAAGCGCAAGCAGGCATCGACCCAAGGCAAGCCGAGATGATCGATGAGGCGCCGCGATTGCCCCTCTTGATCCGAGATCATATCCTCATAGCGATTGTCGAAAATCCGCCTGGGCAAAACGGCCTTCCAGTGGCTCATAAGTCGGTCATATTCGCGATGATACAGGCCCAGTGTTTTGAGATCGTAGCTATAACTGTGGCCATGCTGGAGATTTGAGATGAAACACGAAACGCAATTGTCGATTGCGTCACGTTCGCAATGGATAATTCGAGCCTTCGGGAAAATCATCGCGATCAGCCCGACCAGTTCAAAATTATGAGGCATCTTGTCGATTGTACGCGATGCGTCCGAAGCGTAGAGAGCCATATTGGATAGGTAGTCCTTGGCCAGCGCCTGTGATTGCTGAGTGGACATCGATCGAATGGTTTGCTGAAAAGCTTCCGTTGAGCCCAATTTCAGACCAATGGCAGCTGCCATTCGTCCGAGCTTGGTCAATTCGCCAGCCCCTTGTGCGTCAGGGTGACTTGAGCAAATTTGTTCCGTCAGGGTGGTTCCCGATCGGGGCATTCCTAGCACGAACACGGGCGCTTCGGACGGGTCGCCATAACTTTCCATGGCAGCCAGCAACTTGGGATCGAACAGAGAAATCAAAGCGTCGACCCGCTTGCGGCATGCATCTATGTCGAAATCGCGGACCTTAAACGCTCTGGCCGTCAGGAAATGATCCATTGCTTCGTCGTAGCGACCAAGATCGTTGAGAACTTTTCCCGCGGCAAAGTCAAGATCATGAGCTTCGGCGGCCGAAATTGCGGAGTTGCCTAGTTCGTTCAGTATCGACGCAAGTTCAGGCGGCTCAGAGGAAAATTTTCGCAAGCCCACCAGGATGTTGTAGGACTGGGCCATTGAAACCCGCCGGGCAATGTTTTCATTCAAGTAGGCGGCCGCCTCGTCCATTCGCCCCAGATTGATGAGGGCGCGCGCTATGCCTGTGCGCGCGAGGGGATGATCTCTGTCGAGGTCAAGCGCCTTGCCATAGGAAAGCAGGGACATCTCGCCCCTGTCAAACCTCGCGTAAGCCTGTCCCAGGCAGCAATGTGCCTCCACCAACCTGGGCTTCAACTCGCACGACCGTTGCAGATGCTTGATTGCCGGCGGATAGTCGCCAACTTTCGACCACGCTTCGCCAAGCGTTAGCTGATAGAACGGGTTGTTCGGCTCCTGGGCTGCCGCTCGCGAGAGATATTCGATTGCCAGTTCGTCGTCGAAGTCCAGCCCAAGCGTGCCGAGAATGTATAGAGCAAGCGGATGATTGCGCGTGCGTGCCAAAACGCGATGACAGAGTTCCTCGACCTCCGACAGTCGTCCCGCCTGCTGTAGTTCGAGTGCCTGCCGCAAAAGCGAGTCGTCAGGCTGCGTACGCGACGTCGTCGACTGCAGCGGTTTTGCTTCCAGATGTTTGGCAGGCGGCGAGGGTGGGCCTTCAGATGTTTGGACCAAGCGGGCGGTAGTCTAGTATTCATTATGGCTCGCTAGCAAAAACGAGTGGCAAAATCCAGAGAGAGAGATGGACGTCCACCGGCAGTCATCATCCCGATCGATTCGATCATGGCCACGTTGCCCAATTGTTCGGAACCCTTCCCGCGGACCAGATCACCATTTCCCTGTTCGCAACTTGCACCCGCCAATCTGCCACGCTAGCAAGAAGGCCCATCTTCTCGTGAGCTTCCGCCATGCACCAGCGCCCTCCCCTCATGCCACTCATCGCAGCGCTTCCCTCGACGGT
>NZ_RZTB01000233.1:0-3154 GCF_003997735.1 Mesorhizobium sp. M7A.F.Ca.MR.148.00.0.0
AGACCGTCAGGCTGATCGACCGGCAACGTCCGGACTGGTCGCTGGAACAGGCCTTCTATGCCGACCCGGCGATCTTCGCACTGGAACGGGACTTGTGGTTTCCGCGCCAATGGATGCTTGTCGCCCATTCCAGCGAGGTGCCTGAAAAGGGCCGCTACATCGTGCGCCAGCTGTTCGACGAGGAGATCATCGTCGTGCGCTTCGGCGATGGCGAGGACGACATCGCGGCCTATTACAATGTCTGCACCCATCGCGGCTCGCGGCTCTGCGCCAAAGATGGTCGCGGCAAGCTTCTGGTCTGTCCCTATCATGCCTGGTCGTTCAGGCTGACCGGCGAACTGAAATCACGGCAGGACCTTCCAGCAAGCGTCGACCCGGAAGCGCTGGGACTGCACCGCGTGCCCTGCAAAAGTTTCGGCGGCCTCGTCTTCTGCGGCCTCGATGCCAACTCGTTGCCCGATATCCAGCCTGTCGCGGACGGGCTGACCGCCGGGTTGTGCGAAAACGGCCTCGACCGTGCACGCATCGTCGCACGCAAGAACTATCTGACCAAGGCGAACTGGAAGCTGGTGCTCGAGAACTTTCTCGAATGCTATCACTGCCGGCCGGCTCATCCCGAATATTACCGCGTCAACGGCCATGTCAAAGTGACCGCGACCCGCGATGCCGACAAGGCGGTCGAGTGGCAGAACGAAATCGAGGCCTGGCACAGCGTCATCGGCGATGCCGAGTTCCACAAGGGCGCATGGCAAGCAGGCGACCTCGACACGATGCCGTTTGCCATGCACCGCAAGCCGATCGGCTCCGGCCGTAACACGCTGTCCAATACGGGCGAGGGGCTCTCGTGCCTGATGGGTGGTCGTCACGCCTATGATGGCGGCGAAAGCGGCTTTCGCCTCGGACGCCTGTCGTTTGCAAGTGCTGCCAATGATTATGTCACGCTGTTCCAGATGATACCGCGCAACGCCATGGAAACAGACGTCATCCTGACCTGGCTCGTCGACAAGGATGCCGATAACGACATCGACGCCGATGCGATCAGCTGGATGTGGGACGTCACCACGGTGCAGGACAAGAAGATCACCGAGGACAATGCCGACGGCATTATGTCCCGTGCCTACCGGCCAGGCCCCTACACGCCGCTGGAAAGCCAGACCTCGTTCTTCGTGCAGACCTATCTGTCGGAACTGCGCTCGCTGATCACCGGCACGCGCGGCGCGACCGTCAGCCAGTGGTCCGCGCCGAAGGAACTTTTCGCATCGCCGAAGGCGGCGAGCTGCAACACGCGGCTCTGACCCGTGGCCGAAGATGCCTCTTTGAGGCGTCGCATTCCGATGCCATATGAAGGTGGCCGACGGAATGTTGCGGGAGAGACAGTTTATGACCAAAGGTTCGGACTTGTTCGTCGCGGCCCTTGAGAACGAAGGGGTCGAACGGATTTTCGGCATTCCCGGCGAAGAAAATCTCGATATCGTCGAATCCATCCGCCGCTCCTCGATCCAGCTGATCCTGACCCGCCACGAGCAGGCTGCGGCCTTCATGGCCGCCACCTATGGCAGGCTCACCGGCAAGCCGGGTGTGTGCATCACCACGCTTGGCCCAGGCGCGCTCAATCTTTCGACCGGTTCGGCCTATGCGCTGCTCGGCGCGATGCCGATGATCATGATCACCGGCCAAAAGGGCATCCTGTCATCCCGGCAGGCGCGCTTCCAGATCGTCGACATCGTCGCGGCGATGAAGCCGCTGACCAAGCTGTCGCGCCAGATCGTCTCGCCGAAGATGATCCCCTCGCTGGTGCGCGAAGCTTTCCGTGTCGCCCAGGAAGAACGTCCCGGCCCCGTACATCTGGAACTGCCGGAAGACATTGCGGCGGCCGAGTGTGAGCCGATCGCACTGGTGCCGACGCACCCGGTCGAACTGCCGCTGGCCAGCCCGGGTGCGCTTGATCGCGCCGCCCTTATGATCATGGAAGCCAGGCGCCCGCTGCTGATGTTCGGCGCGGCGGCGTCGCGTCCGCGCGTGACCCCCGATGTCGCGCAGTTCGTGCTGCGGACGCAAATTCCCTATATCACCACGCAGATGGGCAAGGGAACCGTGCCCGGCGGCACGGAGCTCTATATGGGAACGGCAGCCCTTTCGGAGCGCGACTATGTGCATGAGGCCATAGAGCAGGCCGATCTGATCATCACCATCGGTCACGACACGGTGGAGAAGCCGCCCTTCATCATGGGGGCGAAGGGGCCGAAGGTCATTCATGTCGGCTACCATTCAGCCGATGTCGAGCAGGTCTATTTCCCGCAAGCCGAAATCGTTGGCGACCTCGGTCCTTCGCTGGCGCTGTTGGCCGACCGCATCGAGGGCAAGATCCCCAACGCGCAGGTCCTGCTGCCGCTGCGCGAAGGCATTCTGAGCCGGATCGCCGCGCGCGCCACCGAAGATCGCTTCACGCCGCAGCGCATCGTGCACGACGTGCGCGCCGTGATGCCGGCCGACGGGATTCTCGCCCTCGACAACGGCATGTACAAGATCTGGTTTGCGCGCAACTACCGGACGCGCATGGCAAACACGATCCTGCTCGACAATGCGCTGGCCACCATGGGCGCGGGCTTGCCGTCGGCGATGATGGCGGCACTGCTCTATCCGCAGCGCCGTGTCATGGCCATCTGTGGCGATGGCGGGTTCATGATGAACAGCCAGGAACTGGAAACCGCCGTCAGGCTCAAGCTCAACCTGGTCGTCCTGCTGCTCGAGGACCACGCCTACGGCATGATCCGCTGGAAGCAGGCGGTCGATGCGTTCCCGGATTTCGGCATGACTTTCAGCAATCCCGATTTCGTCAAGTATGCCGAGGCCTATGGCGCCAAGGGGACCAGGGTTGCGGAGATCACCGACTTGCGGCCGGTGCTGGAACAGGCCTTCACCGGCGGCGGCGTGCATCTCGTCGTCGTGCCCATCGACTATTCCGAAAACACCAGGGTGCTTGTCGACGAACTGCGCGAGCGGCTGCCAGCGCCGCAGACGCCCTGACGGCAGCGACAAGCCGCCGTCAGGATTGCTTGGGCGGAAGACCCTACACCTTGCAGTAAGGCGTCACCGGCTCGATGGTGCCGAAGTCCTTAGCGATCTCGTAGCCGATGCCGTCGGCCGCCGCCTT
>NZ_RZTB01000234.1:0-2855 GCF_003997735.1 Mesorhizobium sp. M7A.F.Ca.MR.148.00.0.0
ATGGTGCCCAGAGGCGGATTCGAACCACCGACACGCGGATTTTCAGTCCGCTGCTCTACCAACTGAGCTATCTGGGCCTGTTCCGGCAAACCAAAACTGGTTCGCCGGATTTCATCGAGGCGCCGTGGGGCGCCCCTTGAAAGCGCGTGGGTTATAGCACGGGAATTCGGCCTGTCCAGCGCCTAGTGGGCGATTTCAGGCAGGAAAAGCGACGCCGTGCGGTGCCCCGGTTTCCATGCCGCTTGCGGGCCGGAATCGGGCACGGCATGGCACGATCCGGCCTTCGCCATTCTTGTCCGTGCCGCTATTGCCGGCTGACATGCCGTGGCACTGCCTTTAGCCGACGATCGAGGCGCACAATGCTTCGCGGCTCAGACCCGCATTGGTCGCCGCTACCTATCTGGCGCCGGTCACGCCTCTACGAAAATCGGAGGGCGACATGCCGGCGAGCTTGCGGAACGACTTGTTGAAGGCGCTGAGCGAGCCGAAGCCCGAATCCATGGCGACGCGCAGCACATTGGCGTCCTGATGCATCAAAAGCGCCTGCGCATAGCTCAGCCGCAACAGGTTCACATACTCGTTGAGCGTCATGCCGGTGGATTTCTTGAACAGGCTCATGGCATATTTGGGATGGATGTCGGCGGCCGCCGCGATGTTCACGCAATCGATGTCGTAGAGGAAGTTTTCGGCGATGAAATCGCACATGCGACCGACATTGCGCGACGATTGCTGGTCGAAGGGGCTGCCTGTTTCCTGGTCGGTCGGAGTTGCGGATACCAGCCGGTAAGGCTCGAACCGCACCCGCTCCAGCCGCAGCAGCAATTCGTTGACGGCATGTTCGGCCTTGGCCTGGTCGCCGGACCGGGCGTAGCGGTTCCAGCGCTCGAAATTATGGTTGTCGGACTGGTCGGTGGCTGATGTCACCAGTGTCGCGCCGGTCATCAGCCGGTGCCTTATATCCGTGGGCAGGTGCAGCCGGAAGAAATGCACCAGTGGCAGATGCGCCCCGGCATAGATGGCGTCGTCGGACAAATCGTCCATCTGGTGCGGCAGGCCACCCCAGAACAGGCACATCTCGCCGGCCGAAAGCGAAATCTCGTGGTCGTTCATGCGGTAATGCACGCTGCCGCGCACGATGAAATTAACCTCGACCTGGGCGTGCCAGTGCGGCTTGAGCATCACCAACGGATTGGTGTGAAACATCTGCAGGAGCAGCGGCAGGCCTTCCACGCTGCTGGCCCCAGGCTGGTAGAACGGCCGTTCAGGCATCTTACTTTCCGCCAATTTCATATTCCTTTTGACGGCGACAGGCCTTGCCCACTGCATAGTCTAGCCACGCTCACAGTGAGAGAGCAAATGAAATGGGAGGATTTCAATGCGCATCACAATGACCTGCGCCGCGCTCGCGCTTGCCTTGGGCTCAGCCCCGGCCTTCGCGCAATCCGGCGAAATCACCATCTGGAGCTGGAATGTCGCGGCTTCATCGCTGAAGGCGACCATTGCCGGCTTCAACAAGCAATTTCCCGACGTCAAGGTCACCGTCCAGGATCTCGGCAACCAGCCGACCTATGACAAGTCGATCGCCGGCTGCGCCGCCGGCGGCGTCGGGCTGCCCGACATCGTCACCGTCGAGAACGGTGAGGCCGAGAATTACTGGAGCCAGTTCCCCGACTGCTTCGTTGACCTGCATACGCTCGGCTACACAGCCGACGACCAGAAAAAGTTCCCCGATTTCAAGCGCACCGAGCTGGAAGTGGGCGACAAGGCCTATGCAATGCCGTGGGATTCCGGCCCGGTTGCCGCGTTCTATCGCCGCGATTTCTACGAAAAGGCCGGCGTCGACCCGGCGTCGATCAAGACCTGGGACGATTTCATCGCCGCGGGCAAGAAGATCCAGTCCGCCAATCCTGGCGTCTCGATGACCAATGCCGATTTCAACGGTGACTCGGAATTCTTCCGCATGATCTCCAACGAACAGGGCTGCGCCTATTTCTCCGAGGACGGACAATCGATCACGGTCAACCAGCCCAAATGCGTCGATGCCATGACCAAGGTCAAGGAGATGAAGGACGCCGGCATCATCTCGTCGGCCGACTGGGGCACCAAGATCACCAACAACACCGCCGGCACCGTCGCCACCCAGATCTATGGCGGCTGGTATGAGGGCACCATTCGCACCGAATCTGCCGGTGAAAACGGCAAATGGGGCGTCTATCTGATGCCGAGCCTTACCGCCGACGGGCCGCGCGCCGCCAATCTCGGCGGTTCCTCGCTGGCTATCACCTCGGTGTCGAAGAACAAGGAGGCCGCCTACGCCTATCTGAAATACACGCTCGGAACCAATGAAGGCCAGATCACGATGCTGAAGGAGTTCGGCCTGGTGCCGTCCCTGATCTCGGCGCTCAATGACCCCTACGTCTCGGAAGGTCTGCCCTATTGGGGCGGCCAGGCGGTGTGGAAGGACATTCTCGGCACCTTGCCGAAGGTTGTTCCGAGCCGCGGCACGCAGTTCCAGAGCGACGCCGAAATCATCGTCCGCGCCGTACAGACCAAGTATCTGGCCGGCGGCTATCCCGACGCCAAGACGGCACTCGACGACGCCGCAAGCCAGATCGCCGCGGCGACCGGATTGCCCGTCAAGTCGTGACCACCGGCGGGCCGAGTGATGCGTCCTGCGGGAACGTTGGCGCTGCCCCTCATCCCCCTGCCGGGACCTTCTCCCCGTATAGTGACGGGGAGAAGGGAGATTGCCGCAGCGCCGGCGCCCTTCCTGCAACGCCGGTGATTGACGAAACCATTGATGACAGCGCCCCTCTCCCCGTCACTATACGGGGAGAGGATGCCGGCAGGCAGGT
>NZ_RZTB01000235.1:0-2098 GCF_003997735.1 Mesorhizobium sp. M7A.F.Ca.MR.148.00.0.0
CACTCCGAAAAAACATTTCCCCCATAAATGCTAGATCTTCCGTTGCCTTTTCGCGTCACAGGCCGTCAAACGCCCGGCCGTTCACAACAGTGATCCGGCAAGTGTTTGGCTGCGCGAGACGATGCTGCAGGGAGTCGTCCTGCATGGCACTTCGCTATGATGCTGCGGTGCCGTCTAACGGCGCCTCGTGCTTGAACGCACTGAACGGCCACCGCGATCAAAATCGATGGTTCGAGGACCGTTGATCATCACCCCGCCAGCCTCGATCTTGTTTGCCGCCACGAGAGCGACACAGAGACTGCTGGTGAAGATGCCCGCCTGCCCGCTATGTTCCGGATGGTTGACCATCCCGGATGGACCCATCGAGGGTGTCAAGGCGAGCATGAGCACAGGCGCGAACAGTTCACGGGCAGGCGCGACGGTGGCCGCAAAGCAACGTCGCGCCAGCATGCGATCTCAGCAGGATCGGCACCATCCTGTCAGGGAGCAATGCGAGTGGCTGGCTTAGCCGCTGCGACGCTGCCCGGCATCGCGTTCAATTGATCTGGCGCCTTAAATGCAGGAAGGCTTCGCGGCCGGTACGAGGCGCATCCCTCCTCCGAAGCAGCACGCCCAAGTATCATCACAAGCCCCGAGCGCCCGCGTTCGGCGATGTCCAATTTCCGACAATGTCGGAATACAGTCAGATCTGCTGGATTGACTTTAAATGGTTTTCTCATTTGGCACAGCGCATGCTGGTTATCCGGAAACACGTGACCGACCAACAAGAAGTCGCATGACACAACCGAAGCCATCCATGTCTGACGGGCTGCCCAGGATACCTACTGCGACCGCGCTTGCCCGGTGACGACCGCTCCGGCTCCGCCCGTTACCGACGAGGCAAAGTGACGGATTTCCTGCGTTTCAACGACATGGAGGTGGTTGTCATTCCCGCTGGGGGACAGACTCGGCCTGTTCAAGGCATTGCGCGAAGGCGGCAAGATGACGGCCACCCGTGCGCGAACTCAAGGAGCGCAGCCTGTATCGTGTATCAGGCAAATAGGCCGTCGGTCAGTGACCTTGACACAGGGGACATGCGCAAGGTCCTGAAGTTTGATGCAGCGATAGAAGGGTGCCAATGACAACAATAGCTTACAGGAACGGAACCATGGCTGGCGACGGCCGAGCCTTGGGTTTTGACTCAGTATCCGTCGGTGAGAAAACGAAGGTGTTTCGCTTATGCGACGGCACACTCATCGGCGTTTCCTCTTCGTCCTTGGGTATTCCAAAGGCCGTTCGAGACTGGGTTGAGAAGGGCATGGATGTTTCTGATATTCCTGTGCCGCGCAACGACGACAATTTTGAATTTGAGGCGCTGATAGTGCGCAAAAATGGGGAAGCCGTATTGTTGGACGGCAATTGGCTGCCAAGTGATCCCGTGAAAGGTGAATATTATGCCATCGGGAGCGGCAAGCAGTATGCTTTGGCCGCGCTGGTTTTGGGCAAGTCAGCTAAGGAAAGCGTCGAAGTTGCCGCGAAACTCGACGTTTGGACTGGTGGCACAGTCACTGCCATAACTCACTAAACCCGCCTTTCGGCGGGAGTGTGACAGTGCGAGCGTGGAAGTAGGGCGCCACCCCGGGGCACGTCGAGCCCTGTCATGTGAGCTGGTCCATAAGCGCGCGAAAGCGTCCAGTTGTGGCCAAAAGCACGATTTGCGACAGAACCGGCCCGCTTCTATGAGTATGGGCCGCTTTTTGCGGCCAGCGTGCTTGCCATCCTGCCGCCAGTGGCCGTCGCCTTCTTCTTCCAAGGTTACCTCGTCATGAAGTAGAGCACCACGATCTTGTCGGAGAGATCGGAAGGCGGACGGCCCTTCCGTCCGCGTCGGCCAGTTCGAAAGGCGGCGCGGCCTGCTCGTCGATCGCCTGGAAGAACCTCTCCGCGCTGTCCCTCATCTTGTCGAGATCGGCGCCCAGATGGTGGGCCAGCGCGGAGGTCCCGAGGATCAGCGCCAGAAATTGAATCGCAAGCGACGGTTTCGCTTTCATGGACAATGCATTCCGGTTGGGGGCGTTCGAGGGCTCCGCGGCTAGGATTGGTCTCACTGTGTCTGCTC
>NZ_RZTB01000235.1:2108-2828 GCF_003997735.1 Mesorhizobium sp. M7A.F.Ca.MR.148.00.0.0
GCGTTCCCGCTCGGGCCATGTGCTTTTGATGAAGGCCAGAACGGCCCGGATCTCCTCGTCGGTGAGGACATTCCCGAAGCCCGGCATGTCGCTCTGGTAGCCGCCGCCGACGACCGCGGCCGGTCCCGGCGCCGGCATGCGTCCCGAAGGCAGCGGGCTTTCCAATCGCGCTGACCTTCGCCTGGCTAAAACCGTCTTGCCTAGCGCTATCGCCGCGGCCGGGGCGCGGCCATCCGGTTGGCGAGCCAAGGCAATGTCCAGACCAATCCGAGGCCTGCCGCGGCCACGCATCGATAAGAGGACCGACGCCCTTCTCCTTTGCCGCCGCTGGAGAACAGGTATTTGATCAGCGCGGCCGTCCCGAGGACGAGCACGACGACGACAAGCAGCCACACCAGGCCCGTGCCGAACATCATCATGCCGCTCATGCATTCCATCATCGAAGCCTCCTATTCCGTGGCGTAGATGCCGCCGGTCGCGTCAGACTTTCGGATTTCGAGAATCTCGAAGGGCGCTTCCTTCGTGCCACTCATGCCGGGGGAGCCCATCGGCATGCCGGGCAGCGTCATGCCCTTTGATGTCGGGCCGCTCGGTCAAGAGCTTGTTGACCGTGCCGACCGGCACATGGCCGCTCACCACATAGCCGTCGATGAACGAGAGAAGGCAGCCATCGGCTTCCGGCGGAATGCCCTCTTCGCGGCTCATGGCGAAAAGGTCGTG
>NZ_RZTB01000236.1:0-1383 GCF_003997735.1 Mesorhizobium sp. M7A.F.Ca.MR.148.00.0.0
CGCCAGATTGAAGCGTCCAGCAGCCATCCACTCCTCCAGCGGTCCCGTCATACCCTCGACCATCTTGAGGGAGACCCTGGGCAGTTCGTTTCTCACCGACTCAAGCAGGGGGCCGCTCAGGACGCGGGCAGCTCCAGACGGAATGCCAATCGTCACCTCCCCGGCGGGGGAAGCAGCTGTGTTGGTCAATTCCACCTCGGTAAGTCGAATTTCTTTAAGAATCGCCCGAGCGCGTTCGAGCAGTTTGGCTCCTGACGCCGTCACGCTCACACCGGTCCTGTCGCGTATCAGCAGTTGAGTGCCGAAGGCTTCCTCCAGTTGACGCACATGCAGGCTCAGCGCACTCTGGGCAACATTAAGGAAGCCAGCGGCCTTCGTGAAACTGCCTGCTTCGACCACACCGACGAAGTATCTTAACTGCCTGATTTCCACGAGTACCCATCCGAGAGCGGACTGCAATTAGTTTAATCTATCTCGAAATGCGATGGCGCGACAGCAATAATTGTGCCGAGTTGCATAACTCCTAGCCGTAGGGTCGCTCCAGTTTGGTAACCAACCTCTGAGGCCTCAGACGCCCAACCCGGCGCCCGGATCCGTGGCGATGATATCTCGGGCCCTTTGGATAACCGGTGGATCGACCATCCTTCCGTCCAGGGCGAACGCGCCTATGCCCTGCGCCGTCGCATCTTTCTCCGCCGCGAGGACACGACGGGCCCATTCGAGTTCCTGTGGGCTTGGCGAAAAAGCGTCATTGAATATGGCAACCTGGTTTGGATGGATCGCCAAAGCTCCGGCAAAGCCGAGCCGCCGTGCACGCTCCGCAGCCTCACGAAGTTTGTGAGTGTCAGAGAACGCGCCAATGCTTCCTATGAAGCCCAGCGGGAGCAACCCCGCCGCACGGGCGGCAAAAAGAACAGAAAGGTTTGGCGTCAAGAGAAGATCAAGTTCTGGGGCGCCGCCAACAGCGGCACTAAAGTCTTCAGGGCCAAGGGCCATTGCGACCATCCTGGGATGTGACGAGGCAATGGCCGATAGCTCTTGCAAGGCACCTGGGGTCTCGATTTGGGCAAGAAACCGGATACATCCCAACGGAAGATTTCTTTCTCGTTCGAGTTCCGATACCGCATTCGCGATCTCAGCTACCCACGCTGCCGAATCCACTTTCGGAAGAACAAGTGCATCAACGCCCGCCATCACGGCTGCGTCGAGATCGGCCGCCAAGGCTCGCAAACCGCGATTCACGCGAACTAAAACAGAAGCGCCCCTGCGGCCCACCTTTGCCACGGATGCACCAAGCTGGCGCCGTGACTCACCTTTTTGATCCTGGGGAACGGAGTCCTCTAGGTCGAGTATGATGCCATCTGCCCCGCGCTCATGAGCCGC
>NZ_RZTB01000236.1:1471-2837 GCF_003997735.1 Mesorhizobium sp. M7A.F.Ca.MR.148.00.0.0
AGCTCGTTCGCGCAAACGTCCCAGAACCTCCTCGCGGACAGCCTCGGTATGAGCTCCAAGAGCCGGAACGGGGCGCAGCAAAGGGCGCTCAGAGTTGAAGATCGCCGCCGGCGCTATCGCCTCGATGGTTCCTTCGGGTGTTCCGACCTGCACCTTGCGAATGTGTGGGTGCTTTGAAACATCCGCGACTTCGTTCAGTCGGCCATATGCCAACCCGGCCGCCTCAAGCTCCTGCATTGCTTCGTGGCATAACAGTTCGGAAAACCGCTGTTCGATGATCTCATCAAGTTGCGCACGGTGACCGAGGCGCTCCATATTATCGGCGAAACCAGGTGTGCGTATAAGCCCCGGCTGCTTCAGGAACTTCTCGCAGAAATTCACCCATTCACGGTCATTCTGAACCGAAAAGATGACCTCTTTGCCGTCGGCACAGCGATAGGCGCCATACGGCGCGAGCGACGGGTGTTTTACGCCCGCGCGAACCGTGTGATAGCCGCCGTATTCGTTTTGAAGAACCGGCACGTTCATCCAGTCGGCGACGGCATCGAACAGTGACACCTGAATGCTGGTCCCGTCGCCGGTGACCTCGCGGTGATACAGCGCCTGAAGAATGGCACTGTGCGCTGTCATGCCTGCCGAGATGTCGCAAACCGACACACCCACACGGGCGGGCCCCTGTTGCGTCCCGGTGATCGCACACAGACCAGTTTCGGCCTGGACGATGAGATCATAAGCCTTCAAGTGGGAATACGGCCCCTGCTCCCCGAAACCAGAGATATCGCAGGTGATCAGCCGCGGAAAACGTCGACGCAGATCCGCAGACCCGAAACCCAATTTTTCGATACTGCCCGGCTTTAGATTTTGGATCAAAACGTCGGCACCGGCAATGAGCGTGTCCAGAACGGCGCGGTCCGCCTCAGATCTCAAGTCCAGACAGACCGACTCCTTACCCCGGTTGAGCCAGACGAAGTAAGCGCTCTGACCCCGCACCAACTTGTCGTAATTTCTGGCAAAATCCCCTTCGGGCCTCTCGATCTTGATCACCCGGGCGCCGGCATCAGCAAGGCGAGACGAAGCGTAAGGCGCAGCAACCGCCTGCTCCACGGCAACGACGGTGATCCCCTCAAGAGACTTCTGCATGCGACACCGTGTTTTCATCCAACGTTTTCGTTTTGAATTCGACGACGGTTCAGCATAGCCAGCAACCGATTTTGTTCGTTCCCAACTATTGAGAATGCCTCGTCGACACCCATTCCAGGCTTCGCAAGCATCATGTCTGCCTGGGTCGCCACCGATATGTGGACAGAAGCTTGGGCAGAGAGATCTGTCTCGGTACAGCTTCCTCCAACGTACGCGCCTACCTTGT
>NZ_RZTB01000237.1:0-2814 GCF_003997735.1 Mesorhizobium sp. M7A.F.Ca.MR.148.00.0.0
GTTTAGGAATTCCGGCTGGCCGCAGTTGCCTGCATCGGAGCGAGCCAATTATTTGCGCAGGCTCGCCCGTGCAATCGACAATCGCGCCGAGCAACTCGGCGCGATTGTCACCGCGCAGATTGGCATGCCCCTTGCAGCCTCCGTGCAGTCCAATGGAAGTGGCACATCGAAGTACTACGACTATTATGCTGAACTCGCTGATCAGCTGGAAGTCGAGTCCGAGCGCATCGGACACGGGTTGCGAACGGTCATTCGGAGAGAACCGGTAGGTGTTGCTGCATTGATCGTGCCGTGGAATGGCCCTCAGGGAGCCATCGCTTGGAAGCTGGCTCCGGCAATGGCTGCCGGTTGTACGACAATTATCAAGCCGCCACCGGAAGCATCACTGGACTCATACCTGCTTGCCGAAGCCCTGGACGAGGCAGGCATTCCACCGGGCGTTGTGAATATCGTCTTCGGTGGGCGCGAAACAGGAGCGCTGCTCGCGTCTCATCCGGGTGTCGACAAGGTGTCCTTTACCGGGTCAACGCACGCCGGGCGCCAGGTAGCGCTGGCCTGCGCCGAGCGCTTCGCGCGTTTCACGCTGGAGCTTGGTGGCAAGTCGGGGGCACTGCTGCTCGACGACGCCCATCTCGACACCTTTCTCCCACTGGTTGCGCCCGCGTGCATACCGTTCAGCGGCCAGATCTGTCATGCGCTCACCCGGGTGCTTGCTCCGCGCACGCGCTACGACGAAGTCGTAGAGGGGATCGCAAGCAAAATGGCCGCTCTCGTCGTGGGCCACCCGCTCGATCCCGCGACGCAGGTTGGCCCGCTAGTGGCGAAGCGGCAGCGCGATCGCGTCGAGGATTACATCGCGTCCGGACGCGAGCAAGGTGCGAAGACCGTAACCGGTGGTGGCCGGCCGGAGGGCCTGGACGTCGGGTACTACATCCAGCCGACGGTGTTCCGCGACGTCGACAGCGCAATGCGGATCGCCCAGGAGGAGATCTTCGGGCCGGTGGTGTCAGTGATCCCGTACGGCAACGAAGAGGAGGCACTCGCGATCTGCAACGGCACGACATACGGCCTTGGCGGGGCGGTATTCACGTCCGACGCCGAACGAGGCATGGCGATTGCGCGCCGGATTGAGGCGGGTGTTGTTGGCATCAACCGTTACACTCTCCATATCGACGCGCCTTTCGGCGGGGTCAAGGGCAGCGGTCTTGGTCGCGAACTCGGGCCAGAGGGACTGGCGGCTTTCCTTGAGGTGAAATCAATCTTTCCACCTCAAGGAAACTAGGAGAGTGGTTTCATTTGAGGTGTCCGAGGCGAACGGTACGTTCGCTCTAATTGCATGGACCTCCACTTCGATACCGATAGCAGAAACTTATTGTTGGAGTGGCGAAATGGTGTTCAGGCTCGACCAAGATGGCGACAACTAGTTGGAGGATGTGGAGGCCGATATCGCTTCAAATTAACATTCCCAAGATCGCCCATCGAAGAGGCGAGCCAGCATCAAACCTACCCTCTCGTACGAAGGAAACTCCCATGCCCGTGCTCAATCGCGTCGCCGACCTCCTCCCTGACATCGTGGCCTATCGCCGCGACATCCACGCACATCCCGAACTGGGCTTTGATGAACACCGCACTTCGGCCTTCGTCGCCGAGCGCCTGCGCGAATTTGGCTGCGACGAGGTCGTGACCGGCATTGGCAGGACCGGCGTCGTTGGTGTCATCAAGGGTAAGAGGGCCATGAGCAACGGCAATCTCAAGGTCATCGGCTTGCGCGCTGACATGGATGCGCTGCCAATTGAGGAAGGGACCGGTCTCCCCTATGCCTCCAAGAGCAAGGGCTTGATGCATGCCTGCGGTCATGACGGCCACACCGCGATGTTATTGGGAGCGGCGCTCTACCTTGCCGAAACCCGGAATTTTGCCGGCACTGCAGTCTTGATATTCGAGCCCGCGGAAGAGGTCGGTACAGGCGCGCAAGCGATGCTCGATGACGGGCTGATGGAGCGCTTCGGAATCGATCAGGTCTTTGGCATGCACAACGCTCCGGGCTTGCCGATTGGTGTCTTTGGTATCCGGCAAGGTCCGGTGCTGGCGGCAACGGACAGCATCGAGATCAGAATCGAAGGTCTTGGCGGCCATCCCGGGAGGCCGCACAAATGCATCGACTCGATATTAGTGGGCGCTCAGCTTGTCACGGCCCTGCAGCAAGTCTTAGCCCAGAACGTCGATCCCTTGGAATCGGCGGGGCTTTCGTTCCACGAATTCCATTCCGGCACCACGCAGAGAGTAGTTCCGCAGACAGCAGAGCTGCGAGGCAGCATGCGCACGCTGAAGCCCGAGGTGCGTCAGCTTGTCAAGAAACGCATCGGCGAGGTGGTCGCCGGCATCGCCCAGGTCACCGGCGCCAAGATAGATCTTACGATCGAGAGCAGCGATGCCGTCGTTTTTAATCATGCCGCGCCGACCGAGCTTGCGATCAGGGCGGCGAAGGACGTGGCTGGTGAAGACAATGTGCACGAGACCCCTCCGGTATTAGGAGGGGAAGATTTCTCCTTCATGGCGGAGGCGCGACCGGGTGCATACGTCATTTTCGGGAATGGCGACAGCGCCCAACTACATCACGCCGCCTATGATTTCAACGACGAGGCGATTCCGTACGGGACTTCGTTCTGGATCAAGCTCGTGGAGAACACGCTCAAGGCTTGAGGTGTTCGCGAGATAGGCCAGTGGTCTCGTCTTGGCCAAATGAGCTTCCCCTCTCCTACGAAGGAAACTCCCATGCCCGTGCTCAATCGCGTCGCCGACCTCCTCCCTGAC
>NZ_RZTB01000238.1:0-2763 GCF_003997735.1 Mesorhizobium sp. M7A.F.Ca.MR.148.00.0.0
CGGCATGGATCCTCGGGTCTGCGCCGCGTCGCTACGCTCCTTGCTCCGCCCGTGGATGACGAAGAAATGGGCGTTTCCGCTAATCATTGAGTCATGAGCACCATCGACGTCCGCTGAGGGCGATAGCCGGTCGAAGACAATTTCGCAGTACCAATTAACCGTTTTGCCGCTTTTCGGTTCTAGGAATGGGATCATGAAACGAGTCATCGCCATCGCCGACCGTGCAGCTTCCGTGTCGCTGAAGCTGCTCGTCGCGCTCAATGTTCTGTTCTTCCTGTCGTTTCTCGCCGTGCTGCTGTTCGCGGCCGGCAAGGCGCATGCCGAAATCCCGACCTGCACCGGCGCCGACATGCTGTCGGCCTTGCAGAAGAACGATCCGGCGACCTACCGCAAGATCGAAGCGGAAGCCGCCGCGACGCCGAACGGCAAGGGCCTGTTGTGGAAACTGGAAAAGCCCGGCGAGAAGCCGTCCTTCCTGTTCGGCACCATGCATATGACCGACCCGCGCGTCACCACGCTGCCTCCCGACGCGCAGAAAGCCTATGACGCCGCCGGCACCATCGTCATCGAAACCACGGACGTGCTCGACAAGCAGAAGATGATGGTCGCGATGCTCAAGGAGCCGGACCTGATGATGTTCACTGATTCGACGACGCTGGCGTCGCTGCTGTCGCCCGACGATGCGGCGGCCATGAACGCCGCACTCGACGCACGCGGCATTCCTCCGGCAACGGTTGCCAAGATGAAGCCGTGGATGCTCTCGGCCATGATGGCACTGCCGGCCTGCGAGCTGGCCCGCCAGTCAGGCGGCGCCCCGGTGCTCGATGTCAGGCTGGCGGAAGGTGCAAAGGCTTCCGGCAAGCCGGTGGAAGGATTGGAGACTGCTGAAAGCCAGTTGCGCGCCATGGCCTCGCTGCCGCTGGCGTTTCACATGAAGGGCCTCGTCGACACGCTGAAGCTCGGCGATAAGATCAACGACATCAACGAAACCATGATCGTGCTCTACCAGCGCGGCGACACCGGAATGTTCTGGCCGCTGTTTCGCGCGGCCATGCCGGAAGGCACGGACGACCCCGCGGGCTATGCGGCATTCGAGGAAACCATGATCACCAGCCGCAACAAGGTGATGGTCGAGCATGCCGAACCGATCCTTGCCAGGGGCAACGTCTTCATGGCGGTCGGCGCCCTCCACCTCCCCGGCCCCGAAGGCTTGGTCGAGGATTTTCGTAAGGCCGGTTACACCGTCACGCCTATAGGACTTTAGCTACTTCAGTTTACTTCGCCAGGATCTGGGCCAGCATCGCCGGAACGATGATCCGGTGGAACGGCATGATGATCGCAAGATAGGCGCGGCCGAGCCAATTGTGCGTCTTGACGATCGTCGTCGCGGCCACCTCTTGCCGGCCCATGCCGAGATCCCTGACTTCGACCAGGACACGGAAATCGAGATGCCGGTCGTCGAGGCCAAGCACAACCTTGCCGGGAAACTGGCTGATGAGCGGAAATATCCCGATCCGGCCTAACGGCAACACCGCAGCCTCCAGGCCCGTCTTCAGCCGGAACGGCTTGACGGCAAGGTTGCGCAGCGCCATGAGCCTGCCGACCCAGGGCGGCGTTCGCCCCAGGGCGCGTTCCGCCGCGCCGAGTGCGGTTAAAGAAAGACCCTGGGTGATCAGCACAAAGCGGTCGGCGAACTGGGCTCCGGCGAGAGCATTGCAGTGATTCGGGACAAACTCTGCTATGGGATTCGTCACGGCAAAATCCTCCGAAAAAACCATAATAGGCACCAACTTGGCGCGTTGCGTGGCGAAACGACGCCATTCCGGCTCGGGAACGGCGGGATTGTCCTTGTTTTTGGCGTTTTCCAACCCTAGCGTGAAACCAGTTCAATGATTGCGCGTTATATGGTGTTGATTGATATTTTTCATCCACGGAGGACACTTTTATGGCGAACGCACCGAATCCAAACGACCCGTTCAATCCCAACACCACCAACACCACCATCAAGCAGAGCGGTGGCGGCGGTAGTGGCTGGCTGATTGCGCTGGTCGTCGTTATTCTGGCGGTTGTCGCGTATTATGTTTTCGGAAGGAGTGGTGAGCACCCGGCACCAGCCGAGCCGCCGGCGGCCAGCACACCGGCCCCCGCGCCCGCACCGGCGGAACCGATGAAGCCAGCCGAACCTGCACCTGCTCCGGCACCTGCAGAACCGGCCCCAGCCCCGGCGCCTGCAGCTCCGGCTCCGGCACCTGCAGAACCTGCGCCAGCGCCGGCTCCAGCGCCAGCGCCGGCTCCAGCTCCGGCCAACTGACCGGCTCGATCAGATACGAACGGCCCGCTGAAAAGCGGGCCGTTTTGTTTGGCGATATCGCTACGTTCGTCATCCTCAGGCTTACCCGAGGATAACGAAGCGTTGTCGCTTTAGATGTGGATTGGCTTGAAGAACGTCGCCAGCGCCGCCTCCTTCACCGCTTCCGACATCGTCGGATGCGCGTGGCAGGTGCGGGCGAGATCCTCTGACGAGCCGCCGAACTCCATCAGCACGGTCGCCTCGTGGATCATCTCGCCGGCTCCGAAACCGACAATATGCACGCCGAGCACGCGGTCGCCGGCCTTGTCGGCGAGGATCTTCACAAAACCGTCGGTGTGCAGCATGGCGCGCGCCCGGCCATTGGCGCTGAACGGGAATTTTCCGACCTTGTAGTCGATGCCGGCCTTCTTCAGCTCTTCCTCGGTCTTGCCGACCGAGGCGATTTCCGGGCT
>NZ_RZTB01000239.1:0-2738 GCF_003997735.1 Mesorhizobium sp. M7A.F.Ca.MR.148.00.0.0
TCTCCCCCCTTGCGGGGGAGATGTCCGGCAGGACAGAGGGGGGTGTTCAAGCGCTGACGGAGCGGGCATGACCTGCATCAAGGAAGCAACCATTGTCGCCAGCTGAAGCCGCATCGTCCGAACCCATCCTTCTTGCCGTCGAAGGCATCGCCAAGCATTTCTCGGGCGTCACCGCGCTTAGCGACGTCTCGCTCGATATCCGCCCCGGCGAGATCCTCGGCCTGCTCGGCGAAAACGGGGCCGGCAAGTCGACGCTCTTGAAAATCCTCTCGGGCGTCATGCCGCCGTCGGGCGGCCGCATCACTTTCGACGGTGCCGATTATCATCCATCGAGCCCGCAGGATGCCAAGCGGCTCGGCATTGTCACCATCTACCAGGAACTGAGCCTGATCCCGACGCTGACCGTGGCCGAGAATATCTTTATCGGCCGCGCGCCGATCGGCCAGTTCGGGCTGGTGAGCTGGAGGCGCATGGAGCAAGAGTCGCGCACGATCATCGCTCGCGTCGGCCTCTCCATCGATCCGATGACGCCGGTGTCGGCGCTGTCGGTGGCCGAACAGCAACTGGTCGAGATCGCCCGCGCCCTGTCGCTGAAAAGCCGGTTGATCATCATGGACGAGCCGACCTCGGCGCTGACCGAGACCGAGGTGCAGCGGTTGCTGTCGATCATGGACCGGCTGCGCAAGGACAAGGTCGCCATCATGTTCGTCACCCACCGGCTGGAGGAAGCGTCCGCCATATGCGATCGCATGACGGTGCTGCGCGACGGCCGGCTAGCCGGACATCTCGACCGTGAGGGTGGACCGATCGCCCTGCCCAAAATCATCGAGAAAATGGTTGGCCGCGCGGCGTCCGAGCTCTACGCCCGGCCGGCGCAACGCGCGGTGGCCGGCGATGTCGTGCTGTCGGTGCGCGGCCTGCGCACCGTGCGCGACCCCGAAGCGCCGCACGCCATCGTGCTCGACGGCGTCGACATCGACCTCAAGGCCGGTGAAATCCTCGGCGTTGCCGGGCTTGTCGGCTCGGGCCGCACCGAGCTGGCGCGCGCCATTTTCGGCGCCGACCGCATCGCGGCCGGCACCATCACGCTCGACGGCAAGCCGATCGCCCCGGCATCACCCGCGGACGCCATTGCGCTCGGCATCGGCCTGCTGCCGGAGGACCGTAAGCACCAGGCGATCTTTGCCGCGCTGGGCATCCTGCCGAATTTCTCCATCGCTTCGCTGGGCAGCTTCAGCAACGGTTTCGGCTTCATGGCCGAGCGGCGCGAGCGCGATGCGCTGTCCGGGTTTCGCAAGATGCTGTCGATCCGCATGGCTTCGGCCGAGCAGGCGATCGAAGGCCTGTCGGGCGGCAACCAGCAGAAGGTGATCCTGGCGCGCTGGCTGGCGCGCGATCCGAAAGTGCTTATCGTCGACGAGCCGACGCGCGGCGTCGATGTCGGCGCCAAGACAGAGGTGCACCAGATCCTGGTGCAGCTTGCGGCGCGCGGCATTGCGGTGATGATGATTTCGTCCGAGCTGCCCGAGGTGCTTGCGGTATCGGACCGCATCGTCACCATGCGCCGGGGCCGCATCACCGGCCAGATGCCGGGCGTCGAGGCAAACGAGGAAAGACTGATGGAACTGATGGCACTCGACCGCAAGGAGACACTATGAGCGTGGCGGGGGAACAGGATCAGCGCGGCGGCATCAACTTCGCGCGGCTTTTGATGAGCTTCGGGCCGCTGCTGTTCCTGGTGGCGCTGATCATCGTCTTCACCGTGCTGAAGCCGAGCTTCATGGACCCGATCAATTTCTTCAACATCACAAGGCAGATCTCGATCACCGGGCTGATCGCGCTCGGCATGACCTTCGTCATCCTCACCGCCGGCATCGACCTGTCGGTCGGTTCGCTGCTCGCCTTCTGCGGTATGGTCGCCGCCGTGGTCGCCAAGGGTGGCTCCGCCAACACGCTGTCGCTGTCGACGAGCGGCACGCAAGGATTCGGCTGGTTCGCAGCACTCTTGGCCGCCGTCGTTGTGGGCGCTGCCGCCGGCGGGGTGCATGGGCTTGTCATCACCCGGCTGAAAGTGCCGCCCTTCGTCGTCACGCTTGGCGGGCTGACGGTGTTTCGCGGGCTGACGCTGACCATCTCCAACGGCGGCCCGATCTCGGGCTTCGACGCCTCGATGCGCTGGTTCGGAACCGGGCTGATCGGCCCCGTGCCGGTGCCGGCGCTGATCTTCGCCGCGGCCGCCATCCTGTGCCATATCGTGCTGCGCTACACGCGCTACGGGCGCGCTGTCTACGCCGTCGGCGGCAATGCCGAGGCGGCAAGGCTGTCGGGCCTGCGCGTCGACCGTATTCTGGTCTCGGTCTATGTCATCGTCGGCTTCTTCGCCGGCCTCGCGGCCTTCGTGCTGTCGGCGCGGCTGAATTCCTCGGAAGCGGTCGCCGGTATCGGCTACGAGCTGACGGTCATTTCGGCCGTCGTCATCGGCGGCACCTCGCTGTTCGGCGGCATCGGCTCTGTCGGCGGCACGGTGGTCGGCGCGGCCCTCATCGGCGTGCTGCAGAACGGGCTGCAGTTCAACAACGTCTCGTCGTACACGCAAAGCATCGTCATCGGGCTCATCCTGATCCTGGCGGTGGCGTTTGATCGGTGGCTGAAGTCGCGGGTGAGAAGGTGAGGGGGACGGTTCTCCCTTCTCCCCCTGTGGGAGAAGGTGGCCTCGCGAAGCGAGGTCGGATGAGGGG
>NZ_RZTB01000023.1:0-66161 GCF_003997735.1 Mesorhizobium sp. M7A.F.Ca.MR.148.00.0.0
CCGGTCGAAGGCGTTGCGCCGCCGAAGCCGCCGCCGCTCCAGAAGGAGCCACCGCCGGCACCACCGTCGTGGCCCGAACCAGCCGAGCCGCCATTGCCCGCGATCAAAAGGATTCCAGCCGTTCCAGTCCCTACCGACTGGCCGCCTGCTCCGTTTGAGTTGGTGCCGCTAGAAGAACCGCCGGCGCCACCCGTGGCAACGGCAAGGGCGCCGAAGGAAGTTGTTCCTCCAGAACCGCCTATGAGATCAGAACCGGATGACACATTGGGGACGCCACCAGCGGCGATCGTGACGATCTGGGAGGAAACCGGTCCGAAATAGACCGCCGTTCCGCCCGCGCTTCCGCCTCCGCCAGTGAAGCCACCCGCAGTGGCGTTGCCGCCACCTGCGCCGCCGCCGCCCGTGGCAAAGACGAGCATGCTCTTGGCACCGGCTGTCGGCACGTAGGTTCCACTGGCCGCGATGACGCGCATGGCCTTCATCGCACCAGGCAACACTGCGGCGAGCGCCGCGAGCGTGACCTCGCGATCCGCAGTGTCCGACACCACGTGCAGCGGAAAGCTGTCGCCCAGGGAAAGCGCTCCAGTCGGCGCCGGCAAGCTCGGGATGTTGAGGGATAGAACCTGCTGATCGGTCGCCGAAAGACCGGCATTGGCAGCGACCGTCACGGCAGGATTGAGCAGCCGGAACGACGCCGTCGCGACGTTAAATTCGAGGATTCCCGTGGCACTCGCCGGCCATTGCTTAGGCGTCAGTGCCGTGCCGTCCATGTTGACGATGGGATGCGAACCGAGCGACTCGATGTTGCCTGTCATCGCGCCGTTGTTGTCGAGTGCGGCCTTCTGGATGAGGAAGACCTGACCGTCGACATAGGCGCTCGGCGCCGGCAAGACATTTGCCGTGACGACGTTCGCCGAACCGGTATCGGCACCCGCCATAATGGGAGAAGTCGCCGCGCCGATGTTGACCCAATTCGCGCCCCCGGTATCCGGGTCCGACGTGTTGTCGTCGGCGGTGCTCAGCCAGACGATGCCCGCCACAGCTCCGAGCAGGACAGCACCGAAGGGGTAGCCGCCGATCGCCGTCGAGAAGCTCGGATCGTAGGGAACGAGACCGCCTGCGTTCTGCCACTGCGACCACTGCGTGATCTGCTTGAGAATGCCGTTCATGTCCTGGCCGAACGGCGGCACGCCGCCCGATCCTACCGGCAGGAAGTTGAGCGGCGGAAAGCCATCGGTCAGGGAGGCCGCGCCATTCACGATCCCGATCTGCGAGCCGAGCGGAATGGCGCGAATGTAGCTTGGGCTCGCCGAGGCCCCCCAAACTGTGGGGAACTTCGGCGGCAGTGCAGAAAGCTTCATGGCGGGATCCTTAGATGATGACGACCGACGCGCTGACGCCTGTCGGCTTCGGCAAGACGCCGGAGTTTTGGACGATCGCGAGTTCGACGGGGGTGAGCTGGAACGCGAAGGTGTAAGTCATCGTCATCGTCGCGATGGACGAGCCCGCGTAGAACGATGCCTGGCTGAAACCGACGCAGTTCAGCGATTCTTGAAAGCCAAACCAGGTCCCGTGGGTGCCGCCTTCGGTAACGTAGGCGTTGCCCCTATTCGGGAAGAGGCTGAGCAGTATCTGGTTGATCGCAGGGATCGAACCGTTCGTGATGTTGGCCGCCGCCTTGGCGAAGATCAGCCGGCGAAACGCATCATCCGAGAGGGCGAAATTCGACGTCAGAGAAGCGCCGGAATAGAATGCGCCTTGCTCGAATGGGTCAGCTCCAGGGCTCGCCTCATCGAAGCCGAACCAATCTCCGGACGTGACCTGGAGAACGCGATTGACGCCGACGATGCGGCCCCAGACGTCGAGCCCGTAGCCCTGCGCTGTGTCGACATTCCAGATGCAGTCGAAGAACGCGTCGAAGTTGGCGGTTTGGTCGAGATACGAGAAAATGTTCCCGATCAGCTGGGTCAGCGTGGGCGCGTTCGCATACTGGCTGATGACCGTGCGCCAGACGTCGAACGGCGGGTAGTCGCCGACCGGGCTGACGCCGAGGGCGAACTGCCCAAAGCCGTTCGGGATCCCGGCCGGCGGCCTGGGATAGGGAGGTCCTGTATCGGCCATGATCAGCTCAGCGTGACGATGATGTCGTTAGGCGAGATGGTCGGCACCTGGTCGATATCGACGCTGATGTCGAAGCGATTGGGGACAGCCGCCGTCATGCTCTCGATCGACACGTTCTTGTTGTTGGAGACGGTATAAGTGCCGGTGCCGCCGGTACCGCTGCCCAGCGCCGTGATGGTGGTGCCGACGGTCAGTGCGCCGGTAACGTCGGAAATGACCTGGCCGACGGCCAGCGCTCCCGATGCAACGGCCGATACAGTCAGTGTCGTTCCAACGATTATCCCGGTGAAGACGGCCGACGGGTTGTTGTTCGAGCCCGCCTCGATCGAGATGATCTGTGCCCACGAGCCAAGCGCAGCCACAGGCGCGTAGAACCGACTGGCGAATAGCGTGGTGCCGATCTTGGCGCGCGGGCCTCCGTCACCTCCAGCAAAGGCGCTGACGATGGCGTTCCGGATTTGCGTCGCGGCATCGGCCGGCACCAGGTGCGAATTGACAATGTTGACCGCAAACAGGATCGCCAGCGGATTGGGGATTTGGAAGGAGACCCGATAGGAAGGGTACGGCGGCACATAGCCGGGGCTCTGGTCGTAGATCGTGACCGTCGTGTTGCCGTTATAGCTGCAGCCGGGGGCTTTTCGCGACCAGATCGCCTGCGCGATTTCGTCGGCATCGCCGCCGACCACGGCGACATAAAGCGAGTTGGGATAGACCGACACGCCACCAATGGTCTGGACGTTGTTGCTGGCGTTCTCGGTCACGAACGCATCGATGACGTTCGACACCGCCAGGACCGCACCAAGCACCGAAGGAAGCGAGCCCTGCGAGTTGAGCGCGACCGAGGCTGAGCGGCGCGCTTCAAAGGCCGCCCGGCTCTCGACGTTGTTGCCCAGCACGCCGTCATCCGGGTTGGTGATCGAGTCCCATCCGGGGATCGCCCGGTAAATCTGGTCGAGGCTTCCGGCCGGGCACGGAATCGGGCCGACCACCAGACATTCAAACGGCAAGGTGACAGTGCCGTCGGCACCGATGACGCCGTCTTCCGTGCACAGATACTGGTTGCCATCCTCGGCCAGCGCCAGCGATCCGGACGGAATGGCGACGCCCGGCAAGCCATTGCAAAGGGCCTGCACGACAGTCGGCTGAGCCGGGTTGCGCTCGATAAAGTAGATGCGTGCGATCGCATCCTGCATGCGGCCGGTGGCGTAAGCCGGATCGACTTGGTTGGTGAAGAAGAGGAAGGTCGAATTGACCTCGTCGATCACCGCCGTTTCGCTGCTGGCGAGCTGCCCTTGCGGCGTGTTCAAGGCCGGGTTGAGCACGCCCCCGAACGCTTCGTTGATGTCATCCTGGACGCCCGCGAGCACTTCCGCGGCCGAGGGGATCAGGAAGCCCGTGTCGGTCCACTGCGGCTGGGGAACATTGGTGGTTTCGACCATGTGCTAGAAGCCCGCTGCGGTGATGTTGCCCGCCGCGTCCCTCACCTGCACTTGGCCGGTGATTTCGCGGTCGGTCCATGACTGGATGAATGTCTGCGCCGAGACGACGCCGGGGACCGTCAAAGCGGCCTGGTTGAAATACGCCTTCATCAGTGACACCGGCGGCGCCCTGCCGAGTATCTGATCGAAGTAGGGAATCCCCTGCGTCGTGTCGTAGTAGAGTTCCCCCAGGAACAGTCGGATCGCGCTCGCGGCGTCCTGGGCCAGGGAATAGGACGGGTCCCCGACCGCGATGTTGCCCGATGCGTCGGCGGTCAGGTCCCACGTGTCCGTGGTCAAAAGCAGCGTCTGCATCAGGTTCCGGGCTCCGGTGGGCCTGACGTCCCGCCACCAGGTTGGACGCCGGTGTGGATGTGGTTGAGGAGGCTGATGTTTGCGCCGCCCGCGCCGGCGATGACGTCCCCCGTCACGAGCAGCTGCGCCGTGGTGATCTTGATGGAGCCGGCCGCGAACTCGATGATTTGCCCGTTCTTGTCGAAAAGCTTGATGCCGGTCTCGGTGAACTGCACCGCCTGGTCCTGGTTGGCCGGGTTGACGATCGCACCCATGTAGATGCCGTCCGACATGTTGCCGCGCCGGAAGCTGCCCGGGTTCGACTGCTTGCCGGCGTTGGCTTTCAGCGCCGAGATGTCCCGGTCTGGGATCGTCATGTGGCCGATATCGCCGACCTTGGGGTCGTTGATGATGCCGTTCGTGCCACCTTGGCTTCGCATTGTGGCGATGCCGTAGATGATGCCGTGGGGCGTCTGGTTGCCCTGACCGTCGGTCTGATTGACCAGCGGCATAACATCGATCGTCGGCGGCGCGCCGACGCCACCGCCGTACACCGCCACAACCTTGACCGGAATGCCCGTGCGATGCTGTGCCAGCTCCTGGCGGATCAGGAAGCGCAGCCGGTTGATCTCGCTGGTGTCGTCCGACGTGGTCTGCTGACCGAAGAAACCTTGCCCGCTCATGCCGGCGCCGAGGCATCAACGGCGATGCATTCGAGCACCATGAACCATTTGCCGTGCGGCATCATCGACTCCAACTGATACTCGAGGCGGTTGACCTTCCACGTGCCGTTGGCGGGCGTAAAGTCGCTCTGGATTTGCACCTTGCCCTGATACTTCACGGCCGGGTTGTAGAGCGCACGGACCAGCACGAACGCCTGCTGGAAGAACGGGTAGCCGACCATGCCGGTGTCGGCCGAGATCAGGACGGTGTCGCTGTTGCGCGCCTTGCCGGGAGGCGTGATCACCATCGTTGCCCGATCAAAGCCGACGTCGAACCCGCCGTCGCGTGCGATCGCCAGCGCCTGCGTCCACGCGGTGCCGGGATAGTAGGGGTTGGCGAACTTGACCTTTACGCCAGCGTCCTCGAACGCCATGCCCATCTGCCCCGCGAGACTTTTCATCATCTGGGAGGCGTCGCCCGAGCCTTTGATGCTGAGCGGCGGAATTGGCTTTGCGGCATGGAACACGCCGGGGAGCGAGCTGATCCGGAAGCACACGTCAGGCATTGCCTGCGCGTCGACATAGGCATAAACGATCGCCCCGGTCCAAACGACGTTCTGGCCGGTCTCATCGTCTCCGGCGAGCACCGAAATGCCGTTCTTGTACATCTGCAGATACTGTGAACCGACTGTGGATAGCTGGTTCATCACGGCTAGCGGCAGGCCCCAGATGGAGATTTCGGCTTGCCCCGAGCCCTGCCCTGCGTTGACGATGTTGCAGGCGACGCGCAAGCCGAACACCTCTGCGGTGTTGCCGCCGCCCTCAAACTGGCCGTTGGCCAGCTCGAACTCGACGGAAATTCGCTTCTGGCTGAACGCCATCCCGACCACCGCCTGTCATGAAAAGGTTACGCTTATGTCGAAAGTCCTTGCCGCCGCGACGGCCGCCCTCCTCGTCTTCACCGTCGCACCCGCGCTGGCGAAGCCGAACAAGGCCGCCCTCGAAAAGAGCTATCTCGATTTGAACGAGCAGTGCCGCGGCGGATCAGGCGACGATCCGGACACGATCAAGGCGTGCGATCAGCGCGAAGAGGTGTCGGCGCGGCTGCGCCAGCTCCACGTCTGCTTTGCGGGCGATCGGTTTCAGCGCTGCAAGTAGTCAGCCGACGCCGGCCGGAAGCTCGCTCGCCGACAGGAAGGCGAGGCTGTAGCGCGTGCCGAGCCCCGTATAATACGGGTCGGTGTCGCCCTGGTTGTCGATGAAGATCAGGTCGCCGGAAAATCCGAGATAGAGCGACCGCACGATCCGGTTGATGTTCTGGCAGATCACCCCGCCGATCACGAGCTCGTTGTCGACATAGACGTCGATGAATAGGCCCGTGCTCTTCTGATAGAGGCTGATCTGCGAAACCTGGCCGTCCAGCGTCACCCCGACCGCCTGGTTCGGAACCGCCTGCAGGGGAATGATGACCATCAGAAGCCTCCGGCCGGCAGTCCCGACGATGTTTGGAATTTCGCCAGCTGAGCGCTGGTCGCCGGCGCGGTCTGCACCGTGCCGCCGTTGACCTGCGACGCGCCGCTCGGATCCTGCGTGTTCGACATGCCGGCGCTGACGGCCTGGCGAACTTCGATCAGCCAGATATCGACCGACAGAAGCCCAATGCCCTCGTTGGCGCGCCGGCTGTAGTCGTAGTGGGTGAAGTTGCAGGAGAGATAGACCGCCTCCGGCGTCACCACATCGTAGAGGTTGGTGTCGCCGGCGACGGCCGCGATCGACGCCAGCATGGCGGCGCGATTTGCCTGCGATCCGCCGGCGGTGAAGCGCAGCCGCGCGTCATAGGGGATTTGAACCTTGTCGTAGCTCTCGAAGGCCCCGCGCTCGACCGGGAAGTCAGAGATCGACCATTGCTGGCGATACTGCACCTCGACGACGTTGTCGGCCACGATCACCGGAACGCCGCCGAAATAGATGCCCCATGGCTGCTGTGAAAAGGCGCCGGAAAGCAGCCCGATCGCGTCTTGCGTCAGAAGCTCCAGAATGCCGGCCATCACGCCAATCCATTGTTTGCCTGAGCGGTGAAGAGACGCCGGCTGAGCGCGTCGTTGATATCAGACGCGATGCCGTTGGCATCCGTCGCCTGACTATGAACCTCGACCTTGCCGATATGGGCCTCGACCGAGCTGGTCGTGGCGTTATGCGTGCTGGAGATGTTGGAGAGTGCAGCACCCTTGGCTCCGGTGTTGATCCCCTTCATGCCCCGGTAGGTTTTGCCGGTGAAGTTGTCCATGCCGTTCCAGGAATTGTAGCCCTCGGCGCGCTCGTACATCGATGCGCCGGCGGCACCCTGCGCATCGGTCTTGGCATTGCGCAGCGCCCGGCCGGCCGCACTCTCGGGTCCGTTCAGTTCCGAAAGCGAGAACTGCAACTGCGTGTCGAAGTCGTTCCAGTTCTTGCCACGTGCTTTGGCAAAGGCCATCAGGCGCGCCCTGCGAGGGCCAAGCCATTGCGCCATGCCAGTTGCGCCGATGCTGTTGACCGTACCAGGACCGCCGCCCGCCTCGACATTCATCCAGCGCGACACCAGACCGCGTGCGCCGGCATCCGAGAGGCCGCCGGCCGTGAGCGTCTGGTAAGCCTGCGATTGCCGTTCGGGCGTCCACCAGCCCTTTGTGCCACGCGAGGCACTCTGAGGGCCGCCGACCGCATCGCCACCCGCGCCGCCAGCGGCTGGGGTGCCGAAGGCGTTGCGCGCGCCAGCGCTCAACATGCCGCCGATGCCGCTCACCAGGTTGCTCCAGAAGCCGCCACCGTCGGTTTTCTGGTCGGAGATCGTGACGGGGAGCGGGTTGCCCCTCGAAACGGGCTTGCCGTCGACCGTCGTTTCGCCACCGCGCCCATTATGGAAGCGCGATTGCGGGCCGCTGCGATCGTAGTGTTTCATCTGGGAAATGGTGTCGATATCCCGATCGGTATAATAGACGCCGTTCCCTTTCCCCTGCGGGGTATCGCCAGAGAGCGTAAGCATGGCCAGGAAGGGCGACAGCTTGCCCATGAGCCCCATCAAGCCAGCGCCGGCAGCACCTTCACCAGCGGCCGCCGCCGCGCCACCACCACCGCCGCCGAGCAGCGCCCCGCCTAGCGTGCGAATGTTGCCAAGCACGCTGAGGAACTTGGCGCCGGCCCACAAGCCGAACAGGATCTCGGTTGCCCTGATGACGCCGCCCAGCCCGTCGACCACGTCCTTCGCCCCGTTGGCAAATGTCTGCATGCCGGCGCCGACGGCGTTCCAGTCGATCTTTTCGAGGAAGTCGATGAATTTCTTCACCGCATCGACGATGCCGGTCTGGATCCAGTCCCGGTTCTTGTCGATCCATGCCGACATCTTGTTGGCCGCGTCGACCAGGACCGGGCCGAGCTTGTCATAGATGGCGTTGGCGAGCGCGATGATGTTCTGGAGGAGTTCGTTCCAGCTCGCTTGCAGCTTCTGCGCGGACTCGATCGCGGCGTTGCTCGGCGACAGGCTTTTCTGGAGCTTGTCGAGATAGACGTCGATGCCCGCGCCCATCTTGTACATGAGCTGTTCGGTGGCCGGGTCGATGCCGAGCGCCTGCGCGACGTTGTGGGCCGCGCCTGCATCGATCTGGTGCAGCCGCTGCAATGCGGCGGCGACATCGGAGAGATATCGATCGAGCCCATGGTTGGGATCGATCCTCATGCCCGTCCAGGCTTGCAGCTGCGAGAACTCGCGCGGCAGCGCCTCGCCGTTCTTGTTGAGGTTGTAGAGCTGCTTGTTGACGCGCTCCAAGGTCGACGCGGTCGCATCGGCCGAGCCGCCGAAACGTTCGGCCGCATTCTCCCAGGCGGCGATCCGCTGCGGCGATTCACCCAAGCTTGAAGCGAACCGGCCAAGCGAGGCGTCGGCGTTGGTGATCTTGCGCACGAAGTCGCTCAGCGCCTGCGAGCCGGTGATGACGGCGAAGAGTTCGAGCACGCGCCTGGTGATCAGGTTGACGGTCTCGGCAGCCTTTTTCGAGCTGTCCTCGATTTCCTTGCCGCCCTTGCGGAACTCGTCGCGCGTCTTGAGCCAGGATTCGGCCTGCTTCTTCTGACCCTTTTCGAAGTCCTTGGGATCGAGACCGAGCGTAACGATCAGGCTGTCAATGACCGTTGGCATTCTCGTCTCGCTTCCTCAGCAACATCATGTTGTGGGCGTCCACCATCGCCACCTCGAGGAGGTCGTGGGCGTCCTCGATCGACAGCCATTCGTCGAGTTCTCTCAGGGACGTTTTGCCCTTTGAGAGAACCTGACCGATGGCTCGGGAGACGTTTCCGTATTCGGCGAGCCTGACTCCGGCGACGGCGAGTTCGAGATCGATTTCGACTTGCCGCCTTTGGTAAAAAAACCGACGTGAAGGTTGATCACCTCCTGCCGCAGTTGGATCAGCGTCGCGATCTCCTCGACATCGCCTTCGATCAGCGGGCGCTGGATGGCGGGATTGCGAGCGTCGGGCTTGATGGTGACGCATTCCATCATCTCGTCGAGCAGCGGCTCGGCATCCTCGAAGGCGATCTTGGTGATCGCCTTGATCCCGACGATGGCGATGCCCTGCATACCCATGCCGGCGAAGTCGTCGGGAAGCTCAACACCCGAGCGCGCCACGGCCAGGAGCGCGCGCATCGCCCATTTCTCCGCGCGCGTCGCCGGCATCTCGCGAATGTGGAAGGTCTTGCCCTCGTCACGGCCTTCGTCGGTGATGGTGACGTCGATCTCTTTACGCATGACTTACCCTCAGTTCGGTACGCTTTGAACGCTCTCCCAGCGGATTGCGAAACGGCGAGGCTGCAGAATCTTGGCCGCCGCCGGCATAGGCGGCAGGCTGATCAGGAAGCCCTTGGTCGACACATAGGACCGGCCCACGGACGGGAGCGTGGTGCTGCCGTTGGCGGTGTAGACGTCCTTGGCCTGCTTCTGGGTCGCCGCCCAGGTTTCGAAAAAGGCGATCGACGGGGAATCGGCCTGCAACACGAAGGTCTGGTTGACCGGGTTGAAGACGAAGCCGCCCGACAGGATGCCATCGACGCCCATGGCCGTCTCGACCAGGTCGACGTTGTCCATGTCGTAGATGTTGTCGGCCGCGAAGCCCTGCAGTTGGACCGGTGTCGGGAAGAGGTTCGCCACCGCAAGCGTAATGACCGCGTTCGCGGCCGTCAGAGACGACATGATCTAGCTCCTTGAAGGAATGGGGTTGCCGCTTACTGGACGAGGGTCGAGGTCAGCTCGATCTGCTGCACGGACTCGCCGTCCATGTACCAGAAGTTGATGGGCGGGCTCCGGCGGGCCTGCCGCACCTGCGGCGTGGCATCCTTGACCTGGAGGTACCAGCCTTGCAGCTGGAGGGTGTCACTCGCCTTGAGGCCGGCCGCCGAATTGATCTGCGCGATCTGGAGCGCCGACAGCGTCACGCCGGCCCGGATCGCGCCGAAGTTCACCGCCTGGTTGATCGGGTCGAGGCATGCCGCCTTGATCAGCTCGTAGCCCGCCGAATTGTAGGGCACCGAGTTGATGTTCTGGAGCAGTTCCATCAGCGCGAGCTGGAGCTGGTTGTTCAGCCAAATCTGATTGATGTAGCTGTCCAGCCATTCGAACTCGCCCGACACCGAGCCGTTCTGGAACTCCAGGAACTGCTGGGCCGCCGTCGCGTAGGCGCCGTAGAAGTTATAGCCGTTGGCGAAGAGATTGTTCGCCACCGTCGCGGAGGTCACGCCCGCCACCAGGCCATCCTGCCCGCGGAATGCGAAATTGATGCGGCCATTGGTCTGCTCGAAGTCGATCGAGGCCGCAGCGCCGCAGATGAAGGCGGCGATCTGTGCCGGCGTGGTCGCGTCGCCTGCTGGCTGGTAGATCGCGCAGGTGCCGTCGAGATTGGCGCTGCTGACGATGTTGCCGAAGCTCGACGTCGCTTCGCCACTCTCGGTCGGGGTGATGTCGGTATCCCAAGCGATGTAGGCGTAGCGCTTGTTGGTGTCGTTCACCCATTGAGCGAACGCCTGCTTCTGCGCAGAGCCCGAGCCGCCGTCCGGATCGAAGATCGACATGAAGGTCGCCCAATTCTGGGTAAGCTCGGTGATGGCGGCCATGAAAGCCGCCGGCGTCGTGCCATCCGCGCCCTGCGACAGGGTCGCGCCGGTGGCCTGTGTCAGAAAGAGATCGTCGGAAACCGTGCCGGTCGCGAAGGCAGAGCTCGACGCCTCGCCCGCCACGCCAGAGGTGATGACGAAAGCGCCAGAGACGGAGTCGTAGGAGACGGCCAGCGGCGTGGCCGATGTCGTGATCGTTTCGCTCGCTACCGTCTGCGACTGGTTGACGAAGTACGTGCCGGTGAGGCCCGAGCCGCTGCCAAGCTGTGTGATGCGCGTGCCAGCGGTCACCCCGGCGCCGGCAAGCGTCTGGCCGACCGACAGGGTGCCGGAAGCGAGTGCGCTGACCGTGAGAGTGCCGTAGGCGGCCGAGATCGCCTCGCTGGCTACTACTTGCGGGATGGAGACCGCATATTCGCCGATGCCACCTGGCGTTCCCGACAACTGGTTGGTGATCACCGTCCCGGCCGAGACGCCGGTACCGGATAGGGCAGCACCGGCCACAAGGGAGCCCGAGGTGACGCCGGTCACATACATGACGCTGCCGGCGATCGAGGCGGTGACCGAGGCCGTTGCCGCGGCGATGGAGCCCGTCACAGACGCGGCTTGCGGCAAGGCGGCGTTGAGGCCCGTCTGGATCAGCGCTGCCGCCGCCGAGAAGCTGGTCGCGGTTGCTAGGTCGATCGCATTGGCGGTTCGGACATAGCCATCGACATCGACGATGAGCGTGCCGCTCAACGCCTGGAGCTGCGCCAGGGACAGTTGCGCCACGCGGCCGCCGCGCAGGTAGGCCGCGACCGAAGCCGACGGATACTGCGTGAACAGGATGGTTGCGGGCTTCTGGGTCGAGTTGTTGAAGCCGTTGAAATAGACCGAGGCGATCTCGGTCTCCTCGGCCGATGCGCCGAAGAAGTTCGCCACCGAAACACCATCGTTCGGGAAGGCCAGCACCTGGCCGACCGGGACGCGGGTGTTCTGGGTCAGCACGAGGCCGTTCATCACGAGCGCGTTGCCGCCGGCATTGAGAACGTTCGGGATGACGTTCACAAGCTGCGAGGCCGGGATGGTCGTCATGGACCAGGTCCTTTCTGTTTCGATTGAGGGGTCAGACCGGGAAGGTCGCTTCGACGGGGAAAACGTCGATCGCGGCCTGGTCGGCAAATTGTTGCGGCAGGCCGAGCGCCTGGTTGGCCTGGATATGCACGTCGACGACGTAGCGGGTTTCGTATTGCTGCTCGCCGTTGAGGAACGGCACCTGCCGAGGATCCTCGGCATAAAGAGGCGCGCCATCCAAACCGGCGTCGGTGAAGAAGCGGGTTGCCCGCTCATCGCGCATCAAGGTCGAGATCGTCTGCGCCATGTCGGAAGCGACACCATCCGAAGCGCTGTGCACGTCGAGCTGGATCACCGTATCTGTCGGCTGCATGATGGTCTCAGCGCCACTGGCGAGCGTCTGAGCGGTCACGGTCTGCGATGGCACTACGCCATAGGTTCCGGTGCCACCCGGCGTACCGGCCGTCTGCGGGCCGATCAGAGTGCCATCGGCGACGGGTGCGCCGAAAACGCTTGCTCCAACCAGGAGCGTGCCGAACTCGACATGCGTCACCGTCATCACCGCGCCGTCGATCGAGGCCGTGACGGCGCAATCCTGATAGGTGTCCACACTGGTGGAGAGCCGGCCGCGGCGGATCACGTTCATGGTGACGAAATCGCCGGCCGGCTCCGGCACCCGGTTGTCCTGTGCCGACACCACCTCGACGCCCGCCGGCAGATATTTCAGGAGAAAGCCGCGCAGCACCGTCTGGATGGTGGATTGGCTGGGTACCGGGCCGCTCATCAGACGCCAGTTCCGATCCCGCGCACCATGGCATCGGCCGCGCCGAGCGGCATGCACCAGAGCACGTCGCCGGCGGCGAGCGTGAAGGTCGCGAGGATCTCCGACAGCAGGACGAACTCCGTCGAGGCCGGGGCCGGCTCGGTGGTGGCGATTGCCGCCTGCACATTGCCGACGCTGGTCTTTTGCAGCTGGACGGTCGCATAGGCCACGCCGGCGGCCAACGGTGTCCAGACGCCGGCGGGGCAAGGCACCGAGAAGGTTGCGTTCGCCATGGTCAGGCTCCTTTAGTGGGGCTTCGAAGGTTGGTGCAGCGGTCTCTAGGAGAATCGGCGGCGAGGCACACGCTCTGGTCCGCCGACCACCAGCGGACGGGCGGTTGACGAAGCGCTGCTGCAGACGGTCCGCCGATGTCACCGGGAAGATGGGTAATTTGCTCGATGGATTGGAGCTGGGCCTAGCTAGAGGCCCTTGTCCTTCAGCGTATTCCGCGCCGGCCCTCTCGGGCGAACCAGTAATAGGTCAAGGTCAACATCGCTGGGAGCCCGATGCAGAGGACGAGCACAAATCCTATTGGGCCGAACCAATTGAAGGTCAGAAGCAAGACTGCACCGAAGATTATGGTTCCAAAGAATGAACTGAAAGAGCCCGTAGGTGCCATGCTGATTGGTAGCACGGTTCTCGGCTGCCTGTCATCCGGGCCTGTCCATCTGTAGGGTCAAGGCGCACTTGCACCAGTCGGGCCACGACTCGAGCACGTAGGCGACGAGCCAGGTGTCCCCCTCCGGCAATGTGCCGGCCGGGAAGAGGAAGAGATCGCCGCCTGTTTGCAGCGGGCGCACCACGGCCAAGGCCTGCCCGTTGAGGTAGACGGCGCGCCGCACGCCCTGGATGTTCAAGCCGTCGAGCTGCTGCAGGTCGCTATAGCCGAGGGCCTGCACCTGCACCGAGACACCAGGCACGTCGAGATAGGTTGGCGTGCGCGTGCCGTCGGCCGCAGTCGTGTAGCCAGTGGACCGTTTGAGCGTGGCGGTCACGAACGGGTTCACCGTCGCAATCGCGGCCGAAACGATCCCGTGCAGGTTCATTTTCGATCAGCCGACGCGGTAGACCGAGAAGGTGTTCGGCGCGGTGCTCTGGAAGCGCAGGATGCCGCTCGACGGGATGGTCGGGCCGCTATGGGCCGGGAAGTCCATCGAGCCGACCAGCGTCATGCCGGTGTTGGTGGTGACGGTCGCATCCTCGGCGTCGACGACGGAGGCGTTGATCACCGAGAGGTCGAACGTGTCGTTGATGGCGAAGTTGGCGGGCAGCGCGGCCTGGAGGGCGGCACCGGTCGGCAGCTGCTGCGCCGAGGGAGCGCCACCCCCCTGGGTGATGGTGATGATGCCGGCGAGCAGTTGGGCCGCTGTCAGCAAGCCAGAGACGGTGACCGCCGCTGGCACAGAGTTGTTCAACAGCGCGACGTTGGCATTTACCGTGCCGCGCTGGCTGTCCCAGATTGCAAGACGCATTGTCAGGATCTCCTTGAAATGATGTGCCGGGCTATTTCTTCACGGCATAGTCAACCGAGGCGAGCATGTGGCCCGTGTCCACAAGCTGCTTGTCGTTGCCCTTGCGGGCGATGGTGGCGGGTTTCAGGGTCGGGCCGACATAGGCGACGATCGCCGCCTGCAACTGGCCCTTGATGGCCGCTCCGGTCTGCCCCAGCGTCTTGTCCGCGTCGTAGTCGTTGGCGACGAGAAGGTTGCCAACGGCATCAGGCCATTCGGAGCTCTTGTCGGCGATCATGCCACGGAAGAACGGGCGCGGTGGCGTGTCGGCCGAGCCGAACTCATTCACCGCGGCGACCAGTGCAACGGGCGTGCCGTCCGGATAGGTGGCATCCTCCAGGAAGCCGATCTCGACGGATACGGCCTTCTGGAGGTTTCGCGATATCTCGGCAAGCTTGGCGGCGAGCTTGTCGCCGCCCGTGAGCTTGACCATAGGCTTACGCGCTGCCCTTTGCAGCCTTCGCAGCGGCGGCCGGATCGGCGGTGCCGGCGGTGGCGTCTGCGGCCGCAGGGGTGGCCGGCGCAGCTGGTGTAGCCGGTGCAGCCGGAGCTGCCGGGGTGGCCGGCGGGGTAGCTGGGGCTGCGGGCGCGGCTGGTGCCTGCGTCTCGGGCTCGACCGGCACCACGACAGGTTCTGGCGACTCGAGGCGAAGGCTGCGCTCAAGGGTCTTGATGCGGTCCTCGGCCTGCTCGCGGAAGGCGCGAAACTCGCGCTGCAACATGGCAAGAAGCTTTTCCATGACGACGTCCTTTTCTACTGGTTGGGCCACGGGTTGAAGGTGCGGCGCGGGCCTGGGATGTAGCGCATCGTCCGATAGGCGGCGGTCGCCTGCCAGAAGGCCGCGCCAAACGGCGTCTGCATGAACCAGGCGTTGTTTGGCGTCATCGGGAACTCGGCCGCGACCGAGACACTGCCTTCGCTGGCATTCGAAACGCGCCCGACGATCCCTGCCGGCGCCTGGCCGTTGGCGCCATAGGTGATCTGGCAGATGTGGGCGACCATGAGGTTGAGCAGCATGGTCTGCGTCTCAGCCTTGGTCACCGGGCCGCCGCCATCGTTGCGGCAATAGAGTTCCGCGATGGGAAGCGCGCCCTGCAGGACCTGTGGCTGGCTGAGCGTAGCGAACTGCGGGTAGATCGCGATGAAGCTCGCGTAGTCGAAATTGACGATCACACCCATGACTTGTCTCCGGCGTCGCCGCTTTCCCGCTTCAATGAACCGGGCCATCGACCGGCATCCCCGCGCGGGCTCTTCCAAGGATCGAGCGAGCAACTTTGTCCCCCTAGCCGGCATCGGGAGTGGGGTGAGCGCGGGGGAACTGGTTTAGGCGGCTTCCTGCTTGTAGGTCTGGATGCCGCGCGGAAGGTTGTTCGGATCGATCGGCTCGAAGCCCGATTTCTGCGTCTCGTGCTCCTTTACGAAGCCCTCGACCATGTCGGCCTCGCCGTGCGCCCAGATCAGGTTGTTCTTGACGGCGTCGAGGTCCTTGTTCTGATCGAGCCATTTCTTGAAGAAATCGGCATCGACGTTGTAGGTCAGCGCGTAGCTGCTGCCATGCGCCACCGGGGCGGGCTC
Source organism: Mesorhizobium sp. M7A.F.Ca.MR.148.00.0.0 (assembly GCF_003997735.1). Lineage (NCBI taxonomy): Bacteria > Pseudomonadati > Pseudomonadota > Alphaproteobacteria > Hyphomicrobiales > Phyllobacteriaceae > Mesorhizobium > Mesorhizobium sp. M7A.F.Ca.MR.148.00.0.0. The sequence goes on from NZ_RZTB01000023.1 coordinate 15,657, forward strand.
GAGGCGACGGTCGAAGCGGCGGCTGTAGCCTTTCAGCACGACCGGCTCGCCGATCACCTGGGCGCGCTTCACCTTGCGAAAGCTGCCGCCAGCGGTCGGCTCGTTCATGTCCACCATCTCGTGGAGGCGCAGAATGAGGCCATGCGGAAGCTTGCAGGCGACGGTGACTGTATCGGACATTGAATGTACTCCGGGGTTTGAGGGGGTCGAGCCGCGCCAGAGATGATCGTCAGTGCCCCCACCAAAGATCACCTGCGACGCGGCCCGAGGGCTGGAGCGGATGCCAGGTGTCAATCCTGGCTCAGCGCCTGTGGAACAGGCACCTCTCACGGAGCATCCGCAAACTGTAGGGGGACGGCTGGACCGCTCGCTTCCCACCCCGGCTTGGCGACTGGTTTCGGTGGTTCAGCGTCCAGCCCGAAGGCTGTCTACCACTGCCTGCCTGTCGCCTCACGGGCCAAAGCCTCGTCCGTCCGCCGTCCCCTGGTTCCCTTGCGGGAACCGGCTGCAAGGCTGCGTTTCCGCGCCAAGCTGTCCTGGGAGGACATCTGAAATTCCGAGCGACGCAGGTGCGCACCCTCAAAACTGTGCCCGGTCTCTCAACCGGGCTGGGCCAGATGCTTGCCTTTAGCGCCATCATCTCGGCTCGCCACAACAGCGGGGGCTCCGACGATTTGGTTGCGGGGGTTGGATTTGAACCAACGACCTCCAGGTTATGAGCCTGACGAGCTACCGGGCTGCTCTACCCCACGGAATTGATTTGGTGCCAGAATGGTTACATTCCAGCACCAAACGTTGTCAAGGGTGTGAGACAGCCGAGGAAGGCCCGCCACCCTTGTCCGAGGTAATGTGACGGGCCCCCTAGTGCAGCTTGGCATGTGACAGGCAGTGTCTCGCCAAGCGCAATCCGAACTTCGGTTTCGGATAGATGTTCCGCTATTAGACGCCGACCATCTGGGAAATGCCCATCGGCTGGCGGACGATCGCGCCCCAGGTGCCGCTGGTCATCTTCTTCTTCCACGAAGACAGCGCGCGCACGATCGGGTGAGCGCGGAGCTTTTCGTTGAAAGCGCAGTAGCCGGTCTGCTGGCCTTCGATGCCGTCGGCGATCAGCTGCACCTCGTTGCCGGCCGCGATGCCGGTCGGGTTGATCGACGTCAGCGCGCCATACTGCACCGCCGAAACGACCCGAAGGCTCGGGAAGTTCTTCTTGAGCAGGTCCTCGACGTTCACATTGAACGAGTTCGTCGCAGTCATGGCGAGCTGCGATTCCGGTGCCAGAGCCAGCGTCATCTTGGTGTTCTGGTCGACCAGGCCGGCGCTCTGGGTGACGAGCTGCAACCACAGCGACTGGATGTCGGCGTAGATTTCGTTCGCCGTGGCGACGATCTGGCCGTTGTTGATCCACTTCACGCCGCCATACGCCTTCGGGGCCGGAGTGATCGGCGCAGCGAGGTTCGGATCGTTGAGCAGACCGTAGTTCTGCAGGCCCTGCACACCCTTGAAATAGGTGGTGTTCAGGAAGCGGGCGAGCACGGTGACTCCAGCGCCGTCGACCTCGCTGACCCAATTGACGCGACCGAGGCCGGCGCGCTCGACTTCAAGCTCGCCATACTCGGAGATGACCTGGAACAGGTAGGACTGGCGCTGCGGCCAGTTCATGTTCGCGCCGGCGCGGCCGTTGTCGTTGTAGTCGCCATAGCTCGACACTTCGCCGGTCTGCTCGATGACCGGGAACATGGCGGTCTGGTCGATCCACGTGCCCTTGCGGGTCTCGCCGAAGATCTCGGCGGCCTTGGTCGGGGCAAAGAGGATGCGATAGACCTCCGGGTCCACAAGAGTGGTCAGGAACGCTGGGATGCCGCCGTTCGCCGTCGTTGCCAGAGCGGGCTGCGCATCCATCGCGAGGTGGTTGGTGCGGAACGACTCGACGACGTAGCTGCGGGCTTCGGGAAGGTAGATGCCGGCCTGCTCGAACATCGGGCGATGCTGTGCCCATGTTGCGGCGGCCTGATTGAAGTCGTGGAATTGCATGGTGGTTCTCCTCACAGACCGCCGGCTTCACGGCCGGCGAATGGTTCGAGGTTGATGGGGAAGAGTGGGTTTAGCCCTGCGGCCAGGAGCTGATCTTCATCAGCTCGCCCGGCTGGGCGAAGGAACGCACGCGCCACTTGGTCTCGACGTTCGTGGCCGCCGTGAGCGCCGCTGCGCCGACGACGGTGTTAACGTCGACGGCATAGGTGCCAGCGCCGCCCGCCGGACCGGTAAGCTGCTGGGTGATGGTGGTCGTGGCGGTGATGCCCGCGCCAGTGACGGTGTCGCCGACGCCGAAGACACCAGCAACGGTGCCGCCGACGGTGAGAACGCCATAGGTGCCCGCAATCGCGGTGCCTGCGGCGACATTCTGGCCCGGGATGCTGACCGAATAGGTTCCGATGCCACCGGGCGTGCCCGACAGCTGGGAGACGATCTTGGTGCCAGCGGCGACGTTGACGCCGGAGATGGTCGTTCCGGGGTAGATGGTGCCGGCGCCGACGGCCGAAACCGTGAGCACGTTGCCGACAATAGCGCCGGTGAACGCGTTCGTCGCCGCGGCGATCGAGCCGGCCGATGTGGTCGCGCCGTTCGGCGTGCCGGTCGGGGCAGCACTTGCCGTGCCGTCGGCATAGTTGGCGTAGACCTTCATGTCATACTGCGCCGGGGTGGGGCCGGAATTCTTCATCCAGAAATCGCCTTCGTTGAAGACGGTGACGGGGAAACCGGCCGGAACCAGCATCGTGGATTCCTGGAGATAGACCTCCATGAGACCCTGCTGCTCGCGGTGGATGAAGCCCGCGACCGGGCCGCTGCCGAAGGTGTTGACCACAGCCGGGGCGCTGTCCGAGTCGAGCTGGTTGAAGCTCAGCCAGGCAAAGCGGCCGATGACCGCGCCGAGCGCACCGCACACCAGCGCGCCAGCGGCGGCAAGCACCATGGTGCGGGGGTTGGCGGAAGCGAAGTCGCCCTCAACAGCCGGGGCGGGATTGTAGGCGGCCTGCGTCTGAAAGCCAGACATGGGCAATACTCCTCATGAAAAGAGCCGGCTCGCTGGCCGGCTCGAAGGGGTTCTGGGTTTAAGCCGCTCGCCTTAGAGCGACTTGACGATGTGGGTCTTGGAGGCCGGGAACATCTCCTGGAACGAGCTGACGCCGGCGGCATCCATGGCGACGCCGGCAGGCTTCTGCACCTGGCGGGAGCCCGGCAGCGGCTGGGCCTTGAGGATGGCGGGCAGCGCCGAGGCGTGAACCCCGGCGATATCGACCCCAAGCGAGGTGAGCGCGGTGCGGTAGACCGCGTCGGCGCTGTCGTGCGCCATGGCGAGCTTGCCGATGTAGGGACGAACCGCCTCTTCCGCAGTGCGGATATCCTGGGCCGTCTTCAACATCTCGGCGCGGACCTCGGTCTTGGCCTGCGTCACTGCGGCGGCGATCGCCGAGTCCATGGCCTTCTTGTCGACCTTGTCGTCGTCCTCATCCTTTTCCGCATCCTCGGCGGCTTTCTTTTTGGCCTCTTCCTCGGCGGCGTCTTCGGCGGCCTTTTTCTTCTTGGCCTCCTCGTCGTCGTCGTCCTCGTCGTTGGCTTCCTTGACCTCGACCTCGTCGAGCGCGACCAGGACCGCCTCGAGGCCGTCGAGCTTGGCGTCAGCCGCCAGCTTGCCCTTGGCTGCCTTGCTCACCGCTTCGATGATGGCGGGCCGCTTGGCCTTGAAGTTTTCGGCCGTGACGCCGGCGAGAGCCCCGCTGACATCGATCTTCTGATCGCTGGCGAGCTTGGGCATGATGTGGGCAAGGATCGCGCCCTGGGCGACAGACGCCATGCGCGACAGCAGTGCTGTTTTCTTCATCGTGATGATCTCCATTTTGCTGTCGCCGACGACTACATCAGGCCCGGCGCGGCCTTCCTCAACCAAGGCGACGTGATTGGCGGAAATGTCCCGCATCACGCCGTCGTAGGATTCTCCAGCCAGCGTGCCGGGCGTCATGTCGGCCCGGTAGCGATAGCTGCTCGAAAGTTCTTTCTGCCGATCGGATTCGATCAGCGCGATTGCCGCCCCATCCCAGATGCTGAGCGGCGCCATGAGGTACGGCGCATGGAACTCCACGGCGTCACCCAGCGCGCCGACAACGGCTTCGCGCGGATGGTCCCTGGCGCTGACCGGGATGTGCTTGAGCAGCAGCGGCTTTGCCGACGAAAGTCGGGGCAGCTTTCGCCAGCTCGTCGGCATCGCGATAGAGGCGATAGACGCGCTCGGGAACGAGCCCAAGAGCCTCGAAATCAGGAATTTCACGACCGTAGTACGGGCACACATTGGCCTTGGAGATCGGCGTCATCTCGACGCGCAGATGACCGTCCTGGTCGAATATGCGGATGCTGTTGCGATCCATGGCCAGCGCATCGTTGGCGGCGACTTGCTCGGGAGCGATGTCTTCGCCCCTGGTCCACTTCACGAAGTTGGAGCTCAGTTCATCGAAAGCCTCAGGCGACATGTCGGAGGCGATGCCCAGCCGCTCGCCCAGCATGTCGCGCAGGCCCGGATGCAGCGGCTCGGGCAGCGAGCGCAGAGGCGCCCAGGCATAGCCGGAGTGCTCATCGGTCAACACCGGGGCGAATTTCTTCTCCACGGCCTGAGCGAAGGTGTGGTGGACCCAGCCGTTCGGCGTGGCGCGCGCATCGATGTGCTGGCGCGTGCCAGATGGCAGCGTGCCGACTTCCTCGGTGGTCTCGCGCGCGGCCGTCGTTTCTGCGTCCTCGCCTTCATCCGACTTGCCACCGGGCCAGCACCAATGACCGGGCCAGCTGGTGTCGGTCGACGAGCGCCGGAGCACCAGGACATCGCCATCAGGCGCAACCAGCATCAGCGAGGCTGCCTGACCCGCGCTGTCCATGGCGAACTCTTCGCCGACGGGCTTCGGAATGCTGAGCACGCCCCGGCTCGCGGGAGCCTCAGAGGTGGCAGGCATTGCGGTCGTCCTTTCAATTAAACCCTTGCCAAAGTGTATCCCATAGGATACAACTAGGCATGATCGAAGTCATCAAAACCAACGTCTTTGAAGCATGGTTCGAGAGGCTTCGTGACGGCAGAGCCAAGGCGCGCATTCTGGCGCGCATCAGCCGCGTCGAGGACGGCAATCTCGGCGATGCCAAGTTCTTCGACGGCATCGGCGAACTTCGCATCGACTATGGACCGGGCTACCGCATTTACTTTCTCAAACGCGGCGACGTCGTCGTGATACTGCTGTGCGGCGGCGACAAGGGCAGCCAGAGCCGCGACATCAAGCGCGCGCTGGACATCGCAAAGGAGGTTTAGAAATGGCTATCACGACCAGCAAATGGGACACCGCCGACTACCTCAACAGCGAAGAGGAGATCGTCGCCTTTCTTGACGCTGTCATGGAGGAAGGCGACCTCCAGTTTCTGTGCAAGGCACTCGGCCAAGTCGCCCGATCCAAGGGCATGACGGAAATCGCCAAGAAAACCGGCATGTCTCGCGAAAGCCTCTACAAGGCCCTCAGCGAGGGTGGGAACCCGTCCCTTGGCACGGTCGTGTCAGTGCTCGACGCGATGGGGCTTCGCTTGTCAGTCGCCCCGCGCGAGCATGAGCGCGCTGCCTGACGATCAGCCAAAGAGGGCTGTAAGGGATCGGGCTTCCTCAGTTTGATCGTCGCTGGCGGAACCTTTGCAAGGTTAGGACCTTCTCCTCTCGAACAGGGAGGTCCAAATGGCAAATCTCGGAAGACTGGCGGTCGCGATGCTCGGCGTTCTGGCCTACCAAAATCGCGACAAAATTGGCGAATTGATCCGCGGGGCGGGAAATCGTAGTCCGAACGACCCGCAAGGCGGGATTATAGATCAGCTTTCCAAGGGCGTGTCGGGGACGGCGCTTGGCGATATCCTAGATCGATTCAGAGGTGCGGGGGCCGGCTCAAAGGTCGACTCCTGGGTAGGCACTGGGCCGAACCAACCCATCGAGCCAAATGAGGTGGAAGCGGCAATAGACGAAGACACGCTGACTTCACTCTCGATGCAGACAGGCCTTTCGCGCGAGGAACTCATCAGCAGGATCACCCGGGACTTGCCAGAGGCCGTCAACAAGATGACGCCAAATGGCGAACTGCCCCCCGAGCCAGCCGAAGGCTCCGATCCGACAACCCTGCTCGACGACGTTCCCCCAAATAGGCCGCAAGCCAAATCAACTCCAGACGATGTCTAGGATGACGGCCATATCTCAGGAAAACCCGCTGAGGCGTACAGGCTCAGCCTTTGGGACAACTGGGATGAACGTTCGGAGCGCCAAGTCAGCAAGCGTCATTGCCGAATTGGATTTGTTGGCGGCCTTGCTCGATTCCCGTTGGCGCATTCCGGGGACCTCAATTCGTTTCGGCCTCGATGCCCTGGTAGGTCTGGTGCCTGTGCTCGGAGATGCGGCGACGGGTATCGTTTCGGCTTATATCGTAATGCGAGCCCGAAGCTGCGGCGCTGGAAAGATCTTGGTCGCCAGAATGCTAGTGAACGTATTGCTGGATACGGTTGTAGGAAGCGTCCCTATTCTGGGCTCAATCTTCGACGTGTATTTCAAGGCCAACAATCGCAACATCAGGCTGCTTCGCCGCCACCTTGGTAAAGCGGACAATGGCAGCGGCCAGGCGATGCGAACTGCCTGATTGCAGCTCGGTATTCACCCAAGGAACTTTATCGGTTGATCGCACGTTTTGCGGCCGAACCAATTTCGGTTCACGCAAAGGGGAAAAAATGGAAAATCCAGGTGTCGGTTGGATAGCTGCTATCGTGATCGGCGGTATCGCCGGCTGGCTCGCCGAGATGTTCATGAAAAGCAATATGGGCGTGCTGATGAACATTGTTTTGGGGATCGTTGGCGCCATCGTCGCCAACGTCCTTCTCGGGCTGCTGGGCGTATCGTTGGCCGGTTGGCTTGGGTATCTGGTCGCAGGCTTCATAGGTGCCTGTATTTTGATTGCGGTTGCCCGCATGATTAGGCGCTGAACAACGATCGACTTTCTGCACATTCTCACTGTTGATTGAGCGCGTGACCTCGGAGGTCACGCGCGCGATTACTCCTAATAGAAGCCCTTGATGACCGGCTTGCACACACAGCGGCAACCGGGCTCCTCACCTGGCCGGATGAAGCGCTTTAGAGCGGGGTCGTACCAGCCAGTCGAAATCTTGTAGCGGACCTTCTCGCGACCAGCCTGGACGTGTGTGGGCCGAGGTTCTTTCCCGCCGCCGCTGTGGTGCCACTCGGCTTCGTCGATGCCGAGTTCGAGCTGGCGCGCCGTGTTGAAGGCCGCCGTCGCCTTGTTGTTCTGGTCGAGTGCGATGAAGGCCGCGCGCCGCTTCGTGATGCCGGAGTAGCGCTCCAGCTCCGCGACAAGCCCGGCGAGGTCTCGGCCGGTCTGCACCGACCGCATGACAGCGCCTTCGACCTGGTCGAAATACTGCGACGGTATCGACTTGATCAGCGCCACATTGGCGTGGATCGTGGCGTCGACAACGTCGCGCATCGCGGCCGTCATCCTGAATTCGACCGAGATGCCGCCATCGCGCAGGATCTTGCGAAGTGCCGCGCTCGAACGTTTCTCGACCGACAATGCGAAATAGTCGCCGAGGTGATCCGAGGCGATGTCGAAGCGCTTAGTCCATTGCGCGGCAAGCTTGCGGATCGATCGGCGCAGCGCATCCGCTGGCGTCTCGTCCTGCGCCATGCGGGGCGTATTGGCCCGGTAGGAGGCTCGGAGCCAGTAGACCACGCTATCGCTCATGGCGTCGATGAGGCGCGTCAGGCGGCCCCGGTAGGCCGCTTCAATCCCGACGTTTGGCCGGACCGGGCGCAGCACCTTTTCGTTGCGCTTGGCCGTCCGTCGGCTTTGTAGGCTGGACATCACGATCCCTCAGCGTCTCGGCGATCTCGCGATCGTCGGGCGTCTGTGCTTTGATGATTTCCCAGAGGTTGAGCGTGATCACCTGTCGGTTTTATCATGCGAGCTTGAATTTGCTACCGGCAAGGCGCGCGCCCGGCACGTCCTTGGGTAAAAAACGTACGTTGAAACCTTTTGAGGTGCGCTTCGGAAAGGAGTAAAGATCCCCAGGCCTGAGGGAGGCCGCGACAGCAATGGCCCGCTTCTTTTTTGATCTAACCGCCAATAATGAACTTTATCCCGATCCTCAGGGCACCGAGCTTGGAAGCTTGGAAGCCGCCAAATATGAGGCGGCAGGCGCGCTGCTTGAAATCGCCAAAGATCGGATGCCGAATGGCACTTTCCGCGAATTTTCCGTCAATGTCCGTGACGATACGAGAAACTCGCTGTTCGTTGTAAAAGTCACGTTACAATTTCTCACGCAAGAGCTGCTAACCGTTCCCAGCTGAGAACGGTTTTAGTTCACGCCGCGTCCTTGGTTTCGTTGTCGCCGTCGAGATCCTTGACCGGCGAGCCGCCCTTCGGCACAAGGCCGTCCTCTTCCTCTTCGAGCAGCTCGGGCATGTCGTCGACGTCGATCGAAGAGAAGTCCGAGTCCGGATCGGCGGCGACGCGCTTGCGCGATTCCTCCGGAGAGATCACGCCGGTGTCGATCAGGATCTGGTCGCGCTCTGCCTTGGTCTTTTCGACGTCGGCCGCTTCCTTTTCGTCGGTCTCTTCCAGCTTTTCGAACTCGAAGTCGATGCCGTCGTCAGGCGCGCCCCAGAGCGAGATCATCACCAAGCCGAGCAGGAAGTGCAGCGGCTTGCGGAACAGCTTCTCCTGAAACGAGTGCACGTAGTCGTAGAAGACCTGAATTTCGCCCTCGGAAGAGGCGTTGAGGCCGGCCGGTTGCGTGCCGAGCAGCTTCACCAGCGGAATATGGCTGACTGACGCCATGTGCTCCTGCGACTGCGCCTGGAGCACATCGAGACCGGAGAGCGACGCGGAGACATTCTGGAAGTCCTCGGTGTCCTTGTCGATCATCATCAAGCCGCGATTGGACCTGACCAAATTGAACAACTCGGCGCGCTTGAAGAGCTGATCACCGCCGGCCTGCAGGGTCTCGCCGAGATTGGTGGCGAGCACGAACACCGTGAAGGCGCTGATGATGTCGTTCACCGACTGGCGCGTCTCCAGCCAGTTGTCGACATACGGCTTCACCATCTGCGACAGCGACAGGCCGCCGAACGAATAGGTCGGCTTCAACAGGTCGGGCACTTCGCGGCCGATGAGCGTGATCAGCCGAGTGGTGTGGACCATCTTGGCCTGCACATACCAGGTGTCGGGCCGGCACCAGTTGGCCTTGAGAGGATCGTTCGAGTTGTAGGACGTGGGATAACACCAGACCGCCTCGACGGTGCGCAGCGCCCCGATCGGCTTCTTCGCGAACTTGGCGACGGAGAGATTGTCCCAGCCGTCCCCGATCGGCTTTTGCAGCTCGTCCGAATTATCCGTGTCGCCGGTGTCGATGTAGATGTGACCGCGGCCGAAGAAGCCGTCTTGCTCGGCAGCTTTGCAGAACACGTCACGCACGTTGAGGCGCTTGAACTCGGCCTCCAGCTCCGTGATCTTGTCGGCTTTGTCCTCGCCGTCACTCGAGGTGAAGCGGATCCATTTCCGCGTCATCTCGCTGGCGATGGTTTCGGAGATCACCCGGTATTCCGGGCGCTGCGCCAGCTCCGACAGATAGGCGTAGCCGAGGAACGTCAGACCCTCGGTGAAGAAGCCGTTGAGCGCGAACCCATTGGCCCACGACTGGACGCCGCCGATGGCGCTGTCCATGGCGAGGCCGGTGTTTCCGGACGGCAGCACGCCGGCAGGATGCTGCGGCATGGTGAAGACGGGCACCGGCTGCGCAGCCGTGGCCTTCTGGGCGCGCAAGGCCGACAGCATGGCGTCCGAGATGCGTGTTGGGCCACGCGTGCCAGGCGGCGTCGCGTTCGGCTGCGGCGCTGGTGCGGCATCCGCCGCCGGCTTCCGCAACATGCGGCGCGCTGCGCGAAAAAACCTTCTGATCATCGCGGCGCCGGCTGGGAGGCGCGGCGAAGCACGTCGTCGCTGATCACCATGGCCCCCTTGATGTTGAGCAGCCTCGTAAAGGCTCCGGAAGATGCGTCGACCTGGTCCATGAGTTTACCGGCCGGGAAGATGCAGAGTTCGTCGAGATAGAGTTCGTTCCATTCGCCTTCGACGATGAAGACGTTGCCGTATTCGCACTGTGCCGAGAACGGCTCGGCGCGCGTGATCTTGTCGCCGGTTTCACCCTCGGCATGGACCCGGTAGCCGGCCAGATCAGAGACATAGTCCTGGACCTGCGACTTGCCGGCTTGCCCGGGATCCTGCGGCAGGCTGATGTTGACCGTCTTGCCGTCGATCGCCGCCTGCGCCTTGATGGTCTTGCGAACCGATTTGCCCTCCTCGCGAAGGGTGACGACATGGCCGACGTAGTAGTGGCCGTCGAGATCGCGGCCGAGCTTGACGCCGGCGGTGCGTGCGCCAGTGCCGCCTCGCGTGCCGGCCAAGTCCCAATGGCGGACCCACACCGTGCCCCTTGGCGCTTGCCTGACGAACTTGCCATCGAACCAGGAGCGCTTGAACATGCCGCCTTCGCGGGGCGCGGGGCGCTGCTGGAACTGCCCCGCCGAGGCGTAGCTGCCCATGATCTTCTTGTCGCGCTCCACGACGTGAGGCGGAAAGCGCTCGGGAAACAGCAATTCGCCGTCGACCTTGCGAGGATCCTCGAACCCGATCGAGGTGTAGCATTTGCGCTCGGGCTCGAACTCCATCGGCAGCATGAGGTGCTCATAGCCGTAGTCGTTCGCCAGGATGACACCCGAAGGGTCGTCCTCGTGCAGCCGCTGCATGATGACGATGATCGCCGACGAATCGGGATTGTTGAGACGGGTCGGCAGCGCCTCATGGAAGGTGTCGTTCGCGGTCTGGCGCTCGACCGGCGACTTCGCCTGCGCAACCGAAAGCGGATCGTCGAGGAGCACGCGATCACCGCGAGAGCCGGTCATCGAGTTGAACGCCATCGCCTCGCGGAAGCCGGTCTTGTCGTTCTCGAATTTGGTCTTGGTGTTCTGGTCCCCGATCATGGAGAACTGATCGCCCCAGCGATCTCGATACCATTTGGACGTGACCAAACGTCGTGTTTTGACGTTGTCGCGGATCGCCAGCGAGTCCTTGTAGGACGTCCCCATGAACCGCAAATGCGGCATGGCGCGCGGTCCCCACTCCCACGCCGGGAAGAAGACGCCGCACGCCATCGATTTCATGGTGCCAGGCGGCACGTTGACCAGGAGGCGCAGGATTTCGCCGCTGCTTACGGCCTCCAGGTGATCGCCGATGGCATCGATGTGCCATCCATGCTTGTACGGCTGGCCCGGCTCCAGGACATGCCATCCGCGCTTGATCATCTCGACCACGGAGCGACCACAAGCCCGCCGGTCTAGCTCAATGCGAATGTCGTCCGGGGTCGGCGGGATGACGCCTGATATGCGCGCCATGTGTCACTTTCCGCCGGCTGTGCTCTCCCGCTTTTCTGCGGCGCGCAGCAGGATTTCCAATTCCTCGTCCGACATGTTGGCGAGATCGAGCTTTTGCGCCGTCTCGACCGGGCCGCCGTTCTTGCCGGTGGTCTCGACGCGGCGCACAAAGCCCCGATCCTTGCCTTTCAGCTCCAGGTACCAGCGCACGGTCTGCATATCGCCGGAACGAAGCGCGATCACCACCTGGCCCTCGGCTACGTCGAGCAGCTCTTCCGAAATCTGGGAATCGGCCTCCTGGATTTCAGGGTGCTCGTTCAGGAAGGCGTAGAGCGTGGTGCGCCCGACGTTCAGCCGCTCGGCCGCGACGGTCTTGATGCCACCGCACTGGCGCAGCATCGCAATGACGCGCGGCACGTCGCGGGCTGTCAGCTTCGGCGAGGCGCCGCCCTTGTGAGCTTCATCCGGCTTCGGCTGTGGTGCCGGCTCAGGCTTGGGAGCAGGCTGGGCAGCAGGCTTCGGCTCGACAGGGGGCTTTGCCTTGCTGGCCGGTTTCTTCTTGCCCCGCGCCGGCTTTTTTTTCGGCCCCGCTTCCGGCTTCGATTTGGCCGGTACAGCCTTGGGCTTTGCGGTCGGCTCCTTCACGCTCGACTTGGTCTTGATCACCGGACCACTCGCGCGTGTGAGTGTTCGGATTGTTCGGGATGGCCCTTTTTTTCGCTCCCCAAATCCCACCCCATGTAGACCGGGCCGAGAGGGGACGAGATGACTGCGAAACCATCCTGCAAAGCCTTGCCGGGCTTGGCGTTGGTCAACCAGCGCAAATGCGCAAACTGACCGAGAATGCTTGCTGTTGCGACCATGCTAACCACCGACACTGCGTTACACACACACGAATGCATGCCGATCACACGAACAGGACGCGTGCGAGACACACGAGGAAGCCGAACGCGAACAGTGCGCCGACGATGATTGCGGGCGTGGCGGAAGCGGGCGCGGCCGGCGTTGCGCTGGGCTCGGAGAACGCGCCGCGCAGATTGGGAAGCTCATGCCGCATCAGGTTTGTCCTCCGCTTCGGCTTCGAGTTGATCGAGCCGCTCGCCGGCCAGGCGCGCCATGGCTGCGAGAGCAATGCCCGAGTTGACGATGTTGAGCCCCTGCTTGGTGCGCACGATGGTGTCGAAGAAGTCGTCGAACCTCGACTGCGGGGCGGCATGAATGCGGAAGCGCTTCGCCCTTTTGGCGATGGCGTCCATCTCGACCTCGAACTGCACGCGGTCCTCGGGGAGGAAGGCGAACAGCAGCTCGTCGTATTTGATGTTGGCGCCGCCGAGTGCAGCAGCGCCTGGTCCCTTGTCGCCCGAGAGCACGCTGTCATCGAGACCGGAGAACTTCTTCGCATCGATGTCGAGTGAGGCGTAGAGCTGGGCCAGCAGCGACTGGTCGTCTTCGCCGTTGATCGAGTTGTGGCTGAGCTGGATCGCGACCTTGCGCTTTTCGCTCAGATGCGAGGTGATCACGAGCGCGTCGACCAGCGGCAAGCCGGCCTCAATCGCGGCGGCGGTGCGGTGATGTCCAGACAGGATCTCGAGAGAGCCGTCCTTGTCCTGGCACACCAGGACCGTTGTGGTCAGTCGGCCGTCGATTTTGACGTTCTCGACAAGGCGCTTGAACATGGCAGGCGCCATGTAGTGCGCGTTCTTCTCGCGGCGCCGGAGCGCTTTCGGATCAACCTGCCGCGCCTCGACGTCGAGAGACTTCCAGTCAACGGTTGAAGTGCTTGCCATACCACCACTCGAACGCTTGTTGCGGCGTCTCATCGATGCGGGCGCCGACGTAATGCAGTCTGAATTTGCCTTCCGGCCCGTCGATCTCTTCGCGCTTGGTCTGCTCGAAGATGCCGCGATATTTCATCGAGACCGGATGCTCCGAGAACGCTGACGTTTGCACCTTGTTGAAGCGGTCGACGAAGCGCTTGCCCATATCGCGCAGGATCTCGCCGTTGCAGGCGAGCCTGGTGACAAGCTTCGACAGCCTGCCCTCACGCGAGATCGAGAAATCCGACAGCAGGTAGATCGACTGGCGCGCGAATTTGTCGAGGTTGTAGATCAGGCCGCCGACCAGCATGTCGTCGACGCGCACCAGGTAGTTGACCATGCCGGGCGTGTGGGTGATGCCCTTTTTCAGGTAGACGTCCTTGAGGAACGTCATCTGGGCGGCATCGGCCCGAGCGATCGTCACCACCGAATCCGGCTTGATCTTCTCGACGTCGATCGGCTTGTAGCGGAAGGGAGCCGAGCGCGGCACGAGCTGCAGGAAGGACGACTTGCCAGTCGACACGTAGCAGTAGTGCGGGTGGCCCCGGCCGGAGACGAACTCCAGCTCCGGTTTCAGATCGTCGTAAATCTGGTCCGAGAGGATGCAGTAGGGGACGCCAGCCTGCCGCACGCGCTCGATGAGACCGCGCAGCGCCTTGGGGTCGAACAGCTCATATCGGGGAGCGTCCCATTTGATGTTCTCGGCCAGAAACTCGAACATCTTTTCGTAGCCGCCCTTGTAGAACGGCGGGTAGGAGAAGATCGCGGCCTTTCGCTCGATCGCCTCGTCCAGATGCTCGATCCAGTCGCGCGGCGAATAGCTCTTGATCGGTATCATCCCCGGCAGCTTGCGGACCTTTTCCAAGGTGCGCTCGACATAGCCGGCGAAGTTCGCAACCAGGTGGTTGCGGTGGCTGGTCTTGTAGACGTTGGCCTTGCCACCAGCGAAGCGGCCGAGATTGAAGGCGACGGCCAGCGCTGCGAGGCGCTGATCAGGTTCCCTGAAATCGAACTCGTTCACGAAGTCGAGCGCGCCGTGGAATTCGTAGTCGATCGGCTTGCCCAGCACATAGCCGGCAATCGCCGAGGAGTAGAGGCTGACGTCGTTGGAGTGCATCTCGACGCCGGGGAAAGTGGCCAGCGTGATCTGCTCGAACCGGAACGTCCCGGAACAGCAGTTGTAGACGCGGCCCCACTTGTCGACCTCAGACACGCGAAGGATCTGCGCGATGCATTCCTTCGGCACAACACCCTGAAACATACGTCCGAAACCCCGATTTTTTTCTTGCAATAGGGGTGTAACCGCATAAGTTCACCTTGTAACCAAATCGGTTACATCACTTCTGCGAAGGACACCCGCCATGAGCTTGGTCGCAATCACCGAAGAGCTTCACAAGAAATCCGGGTTCACCGGACCTCGCCTCCAGGCCGTCACGTTCGCGACGGCTCTTGCCATGGCCGACTATGCCGGCTCCGAGCATCAGGATTACTTCCGTCGCCGCTTCCGCCAGACCTTGGAAACGCTGGAGAGTGAAGGCGTCAGCGACGTCGTCGGCTTCATCGCCGGCCAGCTCGGCATCAAGCCGGGACCGATGGAAAACGCCATCTGATTTGGGGGAGCAGCCCGACGCACACAGAAGAATCAGGCTGCATGTTTTTTGCCTCGCCCCCCCGGCTTCTGTCAATAGACTTTCTGCAACCATTTTGACACCACCCCTACCACGGAGACCAAAGACCATGGCCAGCTACCTATCGCCAACGGGCAGCCCGATCACCGGAACCCTGGAGCGCCTCACCGGGCGTGCGCACCTCCTCGATATCGATCCGGAGACCGGCGAGCCCGAACACTCGGGCGGCACCGAAATCTTCTGGAACGACCAGGAGACGGCCAAGCGCGACGGCAAAATCGTGTTCCTCGACGAGGACGGCGCCGAGTGGACTTTCGACCAGCTCGTTCGCGAAGACGCGGATGAGGAAGACGAGGAGGCCGCGTGATGGCTCGCTACCTCATCACATGGGAGATCGACTACGAAGGCGAAGGCGATGCCGAAGCCGCTGCCCGCTGGGCGTGGGATATCCTGCGCAAGCCGCACTCCACCGCCAACGTCTTCACGATGATCGACGAAGCCGGGAACGAAACCAAGCTCGACCTGGCCGAGATCGACGAAGAGCGGCTTGAGACGTCCATCACCAGCGTCGGCGACGTGCTGCGCAGACTGACCGGGGAGCCCGTCGATGCCCATCGGTAGTCATCATTCCGCTGCGGCCGGCACCGACGTCTGGCTGACACCTCCCGCGATCCTGGCCGCGCTCGGCGGTGCCGAAAGCTTCGACCTCGATCCCTGCGCGCCGCTCGATCGGCCGTGGGACATGGCGCGCCAGCACTACACCATGGCCGACAACGGTCTGGCCCGGTCCTACACGGCCGCCTGTGGCTCAACCCGCCATCCCGCTAGCCCACATTATGAGAGTATTGCTAGCTATTCGCTTTGCAGATGGTAACGTTGATCTATCGAGCAGCAATCTAGCCGGAGGAAAAGCGGCATGAAGCGTTCCTGGGCATGGTTGGGAGCCAACGTCAATCAGCTAACGTCTATCGCAGCCGCCGTCGGGGTGGTTGTGGCGGCAGTCGGATTTGGGATCACTTGGTATCAACTGGCCGCGACAACTGCGGCGCTAAAAGCTGCGAATACCTACACCATTCAAAATGATGGTCGGGAATTGCTCGATACTTTAGAGCAGCGCGGCTTTGTTCGCGATCTGGTCACGGGCAAACTGACACCCGAAAATGAAAAGAGCGCCAAATTCGATCTCTGGAAGATGTTTAATTTCTATCTCTCCGTTTATCGTCAGTCGAAAGCTGATGGCATAACCGACGAATTCCGAACATCCTTTATCGCGGACTACTGCGGGTTTGTCGCTCTCCCAGCTGTCGACACCGCATGGAAAAAGATGGTGGCTGACAAGTCCTTGAATGAGGAGCAAGCCAAAATGAGGGGACAATGGTGTGCATAAAAACAAGCTGATTTTCATGCTGACCGCGGGGCTGCTGTGCTGCTCCTCAGCCCACGCCGCCGAATTTGGAAACATCTTTGGCAGCCCTGAGACTGAACAGGCGTCCCGGGCGGCGAGCGCAACCGCCCTTGAGGCGATTTCAGAACTGATGAAAGGCCTCCAGGCCCGCGAACTGCGGAGCAGCGACGGCAGTGAGTCATTCCAGGCTGCGGCTCAGGCGTTCGGGAATGCAGCGGACAAGATGGACAAAATACTCCTCGACATCCCTGACAACCCATTATCCGACGCCCAGATCGCAAGCCTGAAGTCACGGTTCATACCCGGCACAGAAGCCTATGCATTTGTACAAGGGTCGAAGTCGGTACGAGACCTCTATCAGGGGTTCGCCCGCAAGACGCGGCAACTCGGGTCCATGGTGGCCGGCTTGGCCGGACGCTCAAATGCCTTCGCTGCTATTTCTCCGGTGTTGATTGAGTACTTTGCGCTCGCCGATGGGATCGTCGCTGCTCGGGCCAGCTGATGTCTTGGACCGCAAAAGCCGTTGAATCGCGTCCGCTTCGGGGCCGGATGACTTGCGGCACGGCATAGCGATCGGAGGTGGCGAGGCGGAATTCTAGCGGTCATCCTTCCGGGCTTCGCGAAGACAAAGGCCGGTCGCCCCCCGGAAGCATCGCATGCCGGCTTCCGCAGCCCGTCTCGTGGGGCGGGACGGGCTGTTCGAGCTGTATCATTGGGTGGCGCGAGGCTTAGGTGGCGTCTTCGGTCACCATTTCCAAGAATCTGATTTTGTTAGTGTCAAAGGTAGCCGTTTCGCCGTCGAAGGGCTCGTGGCCGGTTCGGAAGATTTCTCGGATGCCGGACGTATAGCGAGCGTGGCCACCCGTTGGGAGGCCGTAGTAAACACAATAGGCCACCATCGGTC
Source organism: Mesorhizobium sp. M7A.F.Ca.MR.148.00.0.0 (assembly GCF_003997735.1). Taxonomy (NCBI): domain Bacteria; kingdom Pseudomonadati; phylum Pseudomonadota; class Alphaproteobacteria; order Hyphomicrobiales; family Phyllobacteriaceae; genus Mesorhizobium; species Mesorhizobium sp. M7A.F.Ca.MR.148.00.0.0. The sequence continues at coordinate 32,914 of NZ_RZTB01000023.1, forward strand.
GAATACGGCTTTCGTCGTCTTCGGCTATCCCGTGCAGGATGTCATCCCTGGTTACGGTGAGAGTCCACTTTTTAGAGCGGGGAACGGCGGGGAACAATGTTTCTCCAAACATATTCACGACCATACTCTTGGCCATGCCTTCCATTTTGTTTCTCCACTCGATTGCCTTCTGAGTGCAAACAAAAAATTCGACGTAAGGTTCGGCTCTGATGGCCGGCGACCGCCCATGATTAGTAATCGTCATCGCCAATTTGATGCTGCAGTTATCGGCGGTGAAAACCAAAGGGCCGACGATGTCGAGATCGACCCCCACCCATGGCCGATCATTCAAGATCATGGTGCGTTCGGCGACTTCGGCGGATCTACCAGCGGCTTTGGCAGCGTCTTCCGCAACCTTGATAGAGGCCTTCATGTCGATGGATTGCTGCGCAGCGTTTTTCTCAATCACTTTCATCTGCTTTTCGCCCGCCAGCCAGAGCTTGTTGGTGGAGCGCCAAAGCAGGCCGGTGAATACGCAAAGGACAAAGGTGAAGAAGGCCACAGACCAGTCCGGCGCGTGTTCAATAAGGCTTTCGCTCCAATCTTTTTTGCCGCCGCCTTGCTCGCCAACGTCGGACCTCTCGTCGGCGACAACCTGCCTAAGCTCCGGCGCGACAACTGGGGCGCTTTCTTTTGGACCTTGGTTTTCAGTAGCAGTTAGTTGCGGGGGTCGGCTGTGCTGATCTGGTTGGGCCTCCTGTGACCAAGAAACGCCTCCACAAAGCGACAGACATGCCAGCACCACAAAAGGCGACCAGTGGAAGCAAGGCCTGCGGATGGTCATGACGCAAAAGCGGATGAGAGCCGCGCCCAATGTACCTGGCGCAACAACCCCGATTAATCGCGCCAACCGTTTCAGAGCACCCCCCAAAGCCATCCTCTAAAAATGTAGATATTCTGAAAGATACGCCTTCGCGACCAATTGCAGCAAGTGAGGCAAGGAACAATTGCGCAGGCATAGTTGCGCGGCCGACCGCTTCCACCGCTACGCATCTAGGCGCCCAATAGCTTTTTCTTTGTAACCCACCTGTAACCATTTTGGTTACAAGCTAAGTTATTGTGGTTACAATGTAATTTCTACCACGGAGTCTTAGATGTCCTTTTACTGCAACGAATGCCTTGAGCCCTGTCGCTGGCACGATTCCGAGCTTTGCCCCAACTGCCGCGAGCGCCGCGCCGAACGCCTCGCGGCCGAAGAAGCGGACTTCGCTTTCGATCTCAACGAAACTCGCAAGGGAAAAGCGATGCACGACAGGGCCGAGAAAAGACACCCCTTTTGATACGTCGGCGGGAGTCGTCCCGCCGACCGTCCCTAGCCCCTGCCACAGAGACCTAGACCAATGACCAAGCCAACCGAATACGAGTTCACGCTGCCCGATGGCAGCAAGCGCTACGAGATCGTGATCGATCGCAAAGACGTCTTCGCCTTCCAGAAGATGCACCGCGCCGTCAGCGCCAAGCCGGTCGAGGCGAAGCAATGAACGCGCTGATCCCCCGCAACACCGTCGAGCAGATCGTGGCCTATCGCGATGCAGCGGTGGCCGCCTATCACGGCGCATTCGCCTCGATCGAGCAGGCCGACCGGGAATTGAAGAAGGCCGCGGCGCTCTGGAAAGCGGCGGCTGGCGATCATGCCTCCTCTCGCTACGGCGACCGCGACAACCACGAGGTCAGGGCCTTTTTCGAGGCAGTTGATCTGCCAGACGCCGAGCAGTGGAAGCGGACCGCCATCCGTCTGATCGACATTTCGTGCTGGAATTATCTGGTCAAGATGACGGACCTGGAAGTCCTGATGGACAAGCAGGCCAAGGACGAGCTGCGCGACACATTGAAGTGGGTGCCGGAGCGCTACAATCATCGGCACGGCGACGGCAAGGAACTGGTCAATCTCGACGAGATCATGGGGATTCCGCCGGTCACGGTCGACAACATTTATGCCACCATCGACAAGTGGGCCGGCGAATCCGAGATGATCTTCCGGCGCGGCATAGCGACGGCCTTTTCCAAGCTCGACCGCCGTTTCCGCTCCCACGACGGTTTCAAGGTCGGGAGCCGCATGATCCTGACCTATGCCTTCGACCGCGACCATGGGCACGTGTCCTATGGTGGCACGTGGGAGACCGTGCGCGACATCGAACGCACCTTCTCGGTCCTGGACGGCAAGAAGCCGTCGTACAACAGCATCGAGAACGTTGTCCGCGCCGAGCGCAAAGGCTTTAACCCCCAGCAGTCGGAGCATCACGGCGAATATTTCAGGATCCTCGCCTACAAGAACGGCAACGCCCATCTCTGGTTTACCCGCGACGACCTTGTCGTGAGGGTCAACAAGATGCTCGCCGAATACTACGGCGAGGTGATCGGCGACGGGCAGACCCAAGAGCCCGATGACCTGTTCCGCAACCGAAAGACCACGCCGGCGAAGAACTTCGGCTTCTTCCCGACACCGGACGGCGCGGCCGAGGAGCTGATCAAGGGCATCCCGCTATTGCAGCCGATCGAGAAGCCGCGGCTGACCGTCCTCGAGCCCAGCGCCGGCACCGGCAATCTGGCGCGGCGCTGCGTCTCCAGCATTAAGGACTTTTCCGACCACTACGGCTATGGCCAAGCCGACCGGATGGACCGGTGGCGCAAGGAATACCGCTTCGACAACCAGGTCGATTGCGTAGAGATGCAGGGGCCGTTGGCCGCCGCGCTCCAGGCCCAGGGCATCTATCGCAAGGTGTACGCCGCCGACTTCCTGTCGCTGCGCCCATCAGTCACGGGGCTCTACGATCGGATTGTGATGAACCCGCCCTTCGACATAGAGCGCGATATCGATCACGTCGTGCACGCCCTGGATTTCCTCGAAGACGACGGTTGCCTTGCCGCCATTATGTCAGCCGGAACCGAGTTCCGCGAGACCCGCAAGGCCATCGCCTTCCGCGCGCTGATCGAGAAGCTGAACGGCAGCTTTCACGATCTGCCTCACGGCTCTTTCGCCGAAGTCGGGACCTACGTGAACACAGTCACCGTGAAGGTCTGGAAGAACGGCCGCCGAAATCACTTTTAGGTTGACCTAATTGTAACCATTTTGGTTACACTATAGATCATATTTGGCACCACGGAGACTTGCCCCATGATTCCCCTACGAACCCCACCCGAAAGCGAGGAGGACCGGCGGCGCCGGCTTCCTTCCGTCACGCAAGCCCTCGATATGTGGTCCTCGTGGCACTCCGATTGGTCGCCTCTCGGGGCCACCGGCATTTACAGCCTAGACATGCAGCTCGGCGACGCGTTTCGCCATCTGCTCTACCGGCCCGTGCTGCGCGACAGGCTGGCATGGATTGAACGCCAACTGCGCCGGCCGCGTCGCCGCGATCGGGACGATCGCTACCAGGCCGAGCTGATGAAATGGTGGCTCGACCTTTTCGAAGCCGAGAAGGCGCCCGTCATCGAGCAGCGTTCGAGCGCCAGGAGGTTGCAATGCGCTTTATCCTGATCGACGCAGGCATTCGCAAGGTCTTCGACATGATGACCCCGCACCGCATAGACCAGAATTTCATCGCTCGAACCCTGCGCCGCGATACCGTGGAGCGCGTCCAATTGGCCGATGATCTCGATCTGTGGGTGTCATCCGAGCCGGTCAGACAACGGTTCCGGTTCTTCCACGACGGGCCGGAATATGTCGGGAGCGGCATGCTCACCGGTCGCACATGGCTCGGGGACTTCAAGAGCCTTCCGCGCTGGTTGACCTATGAGGCAATCGACGGGTGGGTGGCTTGGCCGCGCTGCTACGAGGTCCCCCAGGCACGCCGGAAAATACAACGGCCGACCGGGTTGCCCCTGATCGGCCTGCCTCTCGACCCCTACCACAGAGTCTTGCCCGAAAGCGCGAGAGATAACCTCTACCTAATGCAGATGTACGGGTAGAGCAACGCACCAAATCGGCAACAAACTGGTCTATTTTTGGTTGCTGCAGAGGTTCCACAAGTTTACAATTGGTCCTGTCCAAACCCCTACCATGGAAGGCGATTAGATGCGCATTTTTACCTCAAGCTGGTTCCACCCACTGCCCAGCACCATCCAGAAGATCGGCGTTTCGAGGGGAACGCCGCGAGGCTACCCCGCCGGCTATCGCAAGATGCCGGAGCTGGCTCCAGGCCCCTGGTTTAAGACCGCCAGCGAACGCGATTATAAGCAGCTCTACTTCGACGCCCTCGCCCGGCTTGATCCCGGCCGGATCGTCGCCAAGATGGAGGATCTCTCGGCCGGCAAGGATTGCGCGCTGCTCTGCTACGAGGCCCCGACGGACAACCAATATTGCCATCGCGCCTACATCTCCGTGTGGCTGAAAGACCGGCTCGGACTCGAGGTCTTCGAATATGGCTTGGAGGCCCAGGGTTGCGCCTGGCAGCATCCCAAGCTGCCGGCGCAATACCGCCAGCGCGAGAAGCCCCAGCCTCTCCAGGTGGCCGCCTACCTCGGCGCCATGGCACCCGACGCCCAAGGCCGCACATGGACCGTGATCGGCGTCAATCCAGAGCATGTCGACCAGGCGCTGGTGCAGTCGGGAGACGACAAGCGCTCGATCTCCGTCGAAGTCCTGCAGAGCCGGTTCCAGCCGGTCAGCTAAAATCTTAGAAGTGGTTGAATTTATTGGCTTTTTTCAGTTGGTGCCACTTGTAACCGTTTTGGTTACACGCTAAGTTATTGAAGTAACTTAGAAATCTGGACCAATGTCGCAAAGCCGCTTCCTTTCACCACTGCAGTCTTTGTCAGAACAACCCGACGAATGCGGGCTGGCAACTGGTGACTTCTCGCTCATTCATCCGGCGGCCGAAAGCCGCTCGGGAGCGCGGGCCGGGCTTAGCACAGCCGCATGCGCGACGTCGGTTCATCCCCTACCACGGAGACCGGAAATGATGACCTCGACCACCACCAGGATCGACTACATCGGCGAGCTTTCAGAAGCCCTCGCCGACAACCCGAACAACATCGCGATCAAGATGCATCTTCGCTCGGTAAGCGCCATGGACGACAGGGCTTCGCGGCGCATCGGGCATCCATGATCGCCGCCGCACCGCAGCGCTCGCAGGCGGCTCGTAGCCTGGTCCTCCAGCTCGTCCGCTGATCAATCCCTACCTCGGAGACCAGAACAATGTTCATCGTTACCGTCAATCACAACGGCGAGAAGTGGCCGTTGCGCGGCACCATCTGGGCTTACAGCATGGACCGGGCCGAACAGTTCCCGAGCGAGCAGGCGGCGCAGACCGCGCTCGATAAGGCCAAGAAATTCATGAAGCCGGCCATTTACAAGAAGGCCCGTATCGAGCCGGTGGCGGCATGACCGCGGCCCGGTTCCACAACGCGCTGCGCATCCTGCTCAGCCTGGACGGATACGACCTGATCAACGCCGGCGTCGCCGACCAGAATTGGGGAACGGCCGAGGCCTCCGAGCGCGATCAGATGGGCGCGTTCCTGGAGGATCCTGCCCGGGAAGCGCTCCGCATGCCGGATGCTAATTTCGCGCAGCTCTCTGCCCTGCTTGAAAGCCGCCAGCCGGAGGCCGGGCCCGACCACGCCTGCGATACCGTCGACGCGCTCACCCAGGCGGAATCGTTCATCAGCGGGTTCGAGGATGACGAGACACAGGAGGGGATCGCCGACATACTCGCCGGCATTCGCGCAGCCATCCAGCGAGAACGAGCGCGCCCCGATCTGCTGGCGGCAGTCAGACTGGCGTGGGCCGAAATTCAGGCGTGGCGGCGCGGGCTCAACCACCGCAACATGAACAAGTGCAAGGTCGGCGCGACCTTCGTGGAGGAGCGCACGGTTCGCACCGCCATTGCCAGTGCCGAGGGCCAGGCTAACGGCTAAGCTACAGTGGCGCCTGCCCGAAAATGAGCGCGGATTGCGGCTGCGTCCCTGATTTCCATCCGGAGATTGGCAAGTTCGTCTAGCAAGGCGCGCATTCGCTCCAGCTCGTCTCGAAGGCTGGATCGCAAGAAACGCGATAGTTCGATCTCATTGAAAATGTTGGGGGGGGGGAACATCCCCCATGTAGCACGATCTTGCGCTGATCTCCTAACTACCTCCTGAAACATTTGGCTGTAATGCACTTGCACCCGATTTGGTTACAAGCTAAGTTGTTGATGTTGCTAAGAAATTCCCTACCACGGAGACCAAGACCATGAAAAAGCGCATCCCCCTCGACCAGGTTATCCCGAACCCTAACCAGCCCCGCAAGCACTTCGACCCGGTGAAGCTTCGCGAGCTGGGAGAATCGATCCGGGAGCGCGGCCTTATCCAAGCCATCACGGTTCGCCCGGTCGACGGCAAATTCATGATCGTGGGTGGTGAGCGCCGCTGGCGCGCTCACCAGCTCATCGAGTCGGCCGACATTCTCTGCGAGGTCGTCAAGATCGACGACAACGAAATGGCGCTGCAGGCGATCGTGGAAAACCTCGCCCGCGCCGACATCAAGGCTATGGAAGAGGCCCGGGCGTTCCAGGCCATGCTCGACCGCGGCTGGACGATCGAGAAGCTGGCGAAGGATATCGGCGTGCAGACGGCGCGCATCACCGCTCGCACGGCACTGCTCAATCTGGATGAGACCATCCAGAGCTTGGTCGACAGCAATCAGTTCCCGCTCGGCCACGCAAACTATCTGATCGACCTTCCCAAGCGCGATCAGCTGCAGATCGTGAAGCTGTTCACCAGCGGGAAGCTGAAAGACTGGTCGGGCGTGAGAGCTGCCGCGCAGTCCGCACGCGACCGGGAAGAGCAAGGCGGCATGTTCGACAGCGAGCAGCGCGCCGAGCCGTCGAAGGACGATATCGCCGCCATGAGCAGGATGGAGAGGACGGTCGAGCGGATCATCACCGCGATCTCCGGCGGCTTCAAAGATGGCGAGTGCATCGCTTTGAAATCGGTCGATCCCACCAAAGCCGACAAGTGGGCCGACACGCTGGCAGCGGCGTCGCGCACCATCCGCACCATGGAGGCTCAGCTGCGCCAGGCGCATGCCCGTTCCATGCTGGTGTAGGAATCCGCACCGCTGGCCCTCGCCAGCGACTGTGGCAGGGAGATCATCGCGGCGGCCGTTTGCATTGCCGCTCTACTTCGCTATAGCCAATAGACAGCGGAGGGCATCAGATGGAATGGCTTAACAACCCGTGGATCAGCGGTATTGGCGGCAGCATTATTAGCGGCATTATAGTCGCTTGGATAACGCAGAAAATATTCTCCAACAAAGAAGCCAAAGAACAAAGCCAGCGCCTCACTGCGGCCAATCGAGAGATTGTCTACGCTGTGAGGGGCGGCATTCCAGAAGGGAAAGTGCCTTCAGTGGAGGTCGTTGAGGCTCTGACATCGGCCACAGCGCGGAGGTATGGCGTTAACGCAAAGGAGCTGTATGGGCCGGACGAGCTGGCGGCCGACCTCGTCAAGGAAGTGATGGATTCCAACTTTATTTCCGCAGAGGTCAAAGAGGGCTATTGCGAGAAACTTCTAACTTTACGTCTCCCGGAGAAGCCGTCCGGCCGTTCGGGACTATCGGGCGCCTTGCCCGGAACGTTGGATGGGAAGCGCGCGCAATTTTCCTGGCTGATGGGGCTCACCTTGGGAGTAGTTACAGCTGGCACCACCGGCGCCGCATTGATTGCGAGCAGGAAAGACGGAACCGAGCTGCCTATTTCGCAACTCCCAGCGTTTCTGATACCAGCTGCGATCGCAGTGGGGGCTGCGCTCGCTGCCGCATCCCTCTCAATGATACTGGAGCGCCGTCGGAGCGAAGCCCGGAAGCGGTATCTTTCTTCCATGTTGCTGAACTCAGGGGATGGTGTTTTGCCGCTTAAAAATGAGGATCAATCCGAAGCGAAAGAGGCTGATCAGAGTACCCACCGAGACACCTAGCCGATCGGCTTTAAAGCTGGCCCGCAGCGAGCGTCAGTCGCCGACCTTACCATCACACGCCCGATGGCCGCCGCGCTCGTCCTTGCCCGCCACTGGTGGCACGGCGCATGATTTCGAGAGTTCCTTATCCCTCAACCTTGCGCACCGCTCGCAGCATCGCGAGCTGATCGCTATCGATAGCCAGCCGGCGGGAGCGTCCTGCGCACCACAAACGGAGCGGGCGAGTCCCACTCCGTCGCGGCGGAAATAGTGAGGCGTCCCGTCAGCGCGCCTCGTTGCCCAGCCCTCGCTGAAACCGTTTTTTCCGGTCATGTCTATCGGTGCTCCACCGGGATAACCCGGCCTTTGCGAAAGATGCGCTCTGCTGCGTCGCGCGCGCTGGTGATGGTTTCCCCGTCCCGCCTCATATGCCCATTGATGTAGCGCAGCAGGTTCTGGGTGACAGCCTTCCATGCCTCTAGCTCGGTCGGGAAGACCGCCGGCTTGCCGCCAGGAGCAAGCACGGGCTCGGCCTGGCCATCCTCGGCAAAGCGCAGCATGGCGTGATGACCGCCGAAGACCGGCGTGGTGAAGCCCGCGAAATGGTTCAAAGTATGCTCTCCTGGCGCACCGAGTTCGGGTGTGGGGGAACGATCTTTCGATCGACGAAGATGGGCTCGTCTGCCTCGGCGAACGTGCGGGCGCGGAGCTGCTTGCAGACGGCGCGCTCGATCTCTCGGCCGTTCATCAGTTGGGAGAGGTCTTTCGCCAGCTTCGACCCAGATGTTTTCGAGGTGCAGGCGATACGGTGCTCGCCGGCAACGGCGCGGATCTCGTCGCTCCAGAGCAGGTGGATCATCCGGTGATACCAAGGCACCTGCGCGGAGAAGGGTGCGCTCCAGTGGCGCCCGCTGGTCAGCACCGGCTCGGGATAGGTCCAGAGGTCGTAGAGGCGACGGCTTACGCCAGTGAGAGAGTCGTCAATCTTGCTCGGAATCGTCGTGCGGTAGCCATGTTTCGGGTGCGGCTCCGACATGCCGGGGCTTGTCGTCCATTTCGCGTGCGCGGCGATGATCAGGCCGTGACAGGAAGGCCCGAAGAACTTCACCTGGTCGGGCAGCCGTGAGAGCGTGTCGCGCTCGGATTTGATCTCGCAAATCCAGACCCGGTCAGGCTGAACTGCGACGACGTCAGCGCGCGCCGCGCCGCCCTCCACGTTCATCTCGTGAATGATCCGGGCGTCGGGCCACAGCTCGCGGAATCGAGCGACGACCTTCTGGCGGATTTCGATTTCGGCGAGGGAGCGGGTGTGCTTCATGCGGCAGCTCCCGGCTGATAGTCCTTCCAGTCGACGCGATTAATGACCGTCGGACCGGCATATTCGCCGACGAGGTTCTGCTCCCAGACGAACCAAGCCGTATTCATCCGGCTATTGGCCTCGTTTCCGTCCCAGCCGTCGCGATGCATCATTGGCAGGCGGCGGGAGAAGACGTGGACGCGCGCCGGCATGCACTCGTCCATGGCGTAGTTGCGGTCCGGATCGTCGAAGCCGCAGAGGAAATTCAGGTTGAGCAGCAGCGCCATTTTCGGCGGCCGATGGACGCGCAGCGCGTGCGCGACGAAAGCGTTGAGTACCGAGCCGTAGGGCGGGTTGGTGGCGATATCGTCGCAGTCGTCGCCTGCCTCACTGGTGACGAAGTCCTGCACGGTCTGCAGGACGCCATGGCGATCGTGCGTACCATAGTCAACGAGATCGGAGAGTACGACGTCATAGCCGGCCGCCTCCAGCATGCGCGAGATCGCGCCCCGGCCGCACGCCGGTTCCTTGATGCGACCGCCGAAGGTCTCCAGCGCCAGGAGTGTGTGCATGGCTTCCGGGCAGGTCTCGTAGAGATTGTTGCCGCGCTCGGCGCCGCTGGCGCTGTCCGTGCCGATCGCCACGCGCAGGTTTGCCCGGCTCGGCTCGAGTCCAGCAGCGACACGGCCGGCGATGGCGCGCTCGACGATGCCAGGATCCCGGCGTTCCGCGTCGGCCAGCTTGCGGGCCTCGTGGATTTCCCTTCGCGTCAGTCCTGCCTCGGCCGCTGTAAAACTGTTCTCAGATGGAACGGTTTTCTTCGGTCGCCCGCCCTTCGACGCCTCGCCCGATTCCTGAGCGGCCGACCATTCGGTGGCGATCGTGATCTTGGCGCGGGCCTCGATGATCAGCGCGTCAGCCTGGAGCCGCCGCGCCTTGGTGATCAGGTGTTCGCCGGCATGAAAGCGCGTAGCATAGCTGCCTGCCGCCTTCGCCTGGTCATAGGCTCCAGAGGCCAGCATGCGCGCCGATGCGACGTCGCCGTCGTCGAACAGCATTCGAGCTCGCTCGATCACCTGAGCGAGTCCGGAGGCGTCAAAGGGGACAACGGCATCCATGGCTTATGCCATTTCCGCCAGCTTGGCCCGGGCGGGATCGAGTACCTCGAGTGTCGTCCTGATCTGGTGAAGATCGGCATCGGTCTCTTGGTGGCTATTGTCGCGCACCAGTTTCGCCTGAGCGATGACGCGCTCGAACTCAACCGTCGCGGCGGCCTTGACCGCCTCCAGCTCGGTTTCCTTGGTGCGCATCTGATCGACAAGGCGTTTCAGCGATATGCCGGTGTTGGCGATCATGTTGCGAACAGTGGGCTTCACCTCGCTCGTGTCGCGGGCCAATTCCTCGTCGACGGCCTGCGAGAGGTCTTGCTCCACTTCCAGCACCTCGCTACCGGGAATTTGTACGGTGGGCATATTGTCCATGTCAGTTGATCCTCAGGTGAATGCCGCGACACGAGACGCGCGGAATTGCGCGGCCGCGAAGACGGCGGATGAAACGGGAGAGGCGGACGATCATCGGGCTTGCTCGCCGTATTGCTCGGCGACGACGGCGCCGACGATCTCGTCGATCCAATCGTCACGCCACCACGCGGTTTTGCGGTATGTCGGAAGGTTGCCAGGCGCAGCCGCCATCCCTTTGCCGTAGCCGCAACATCTGGCGATCCCGATCTTACGAGCGTCGGGGAACGCTTCGGTCAGAGCTGCGAAAGCCAGATGCCGCCCGCGCGCCTCGCGCTGCGCGACTTGGCCGAGCGCCGTCAGGACTGGACTCGTCTCAGCAAGCCGGCAGGCCGTGACGATGGCCAGGGCGATCTGATCAGCGGTCGGGAACATCAGATGACCCCCGCCGCAAACCGGTCAGCTTCACGATCGGCCTGCGCCTTGAGACGTGCGAGCAGCTCGGCATGGGACCAGACGGCCGAGCGCAGCGCGGCAGCCTCGGCCAGGAGCACGGCGGTGAGCGTTTCGAGGCTGGAGCGATACCAGTGCTGCCCGAGATGGACGTTCGCCAGGAACCGCTCGGCCGCCAGCACAAGGGTGCGCGCCACCGGCAGACCCGGCGTCCAGACGACTTTCGCGAAGTGAAGCCTCTCCCATCGGCCGGGTTGCAGCTGGGGGAGAAGAGCTTCGATGTTCTCGGCCGGGGCGAGACGGAACACACCAGGATCGGCATCGAAGCCGACGGCGCAGACCGCGGCATAACCGAAGTTCTTGCGGCGCTCCACCAGGTTGCGAGGCATGGCGATATCAACCGGCATTTTCTTGTGCCTCGCGCCGGCGACGGTTTTCCTCGCGTTTGCGTTCCTTCCGGCGCCGCTCGATTTCGCGGACCGTCAGACGACGGAAACCACGGGTGGTGCGGACCAGCCCGAATTCCTGCTCGATGCCAGCGAGGATCTGACCCAGCACTCGGCTCTTGACGTCGTGCAGCGACTGCCTCGACATGATGTCGACGCGGTGCTTGTCCCAGACGCGGGTGCAGAACTCCGGGCCGTTGCCGCCGGCGTGAGCGAGGAAGGTGCGCTTGTAGCGCAGCGCGTCCTGCCCCTGCCGCCCGGCCCGCACGAAGCGCAGGAGGTCCATGATGTCGACCATCCGGTCGGCGGCCGACTGGTGAACCACGATCCGAACCTCGGAAGTGTCGTATTGGGGCATGCCGTCTGCGAGGCGCGACCGCTCCCGGATAAAGGCTTCGCCCTCGGTCTCCCGCGACGAAGGCATGGCCGACCCGACCCGTGAGACCATGCGACGCTCGACGTTTTGCATCTGGCGTTGCGTGTCGACGGCGTCGGCGAAGAGCAGCCAGAGCAGGTCGCGAGGCGAAGGCAGGCCGCGCTTGTCGCTGGCGAAGAAGACGCCCTCGGCGTGCCGCATGTGCTCGATGAAGCGGTCAATCCGCTTCTCCTTTTCCGCCGGGGTGTCGAGAAAGAGACGTGCCATTCAATCAATCCCGAGCCGTCGAAGCAGGTGCCGTTTCAGTTACAGCTGTTGCCATTTTGGTTACACTTTGGGCAAGCGAAAGATCGCTCGGCCACCGTGTTTTCCTCACCAGACGACGACACTTAATCGAGCTTTCCACGCCCCTGTCGCCATACTGGCGACGGATGGAGCCCAGCCATTCGCCCCACTCGGGCCGCTCAGGCGTGATGACGAAATCTCCGTCCTTGTCGATCGGCGGCCCGCCATGGAACTCCAGGAACAGCTGCTTTTTCAGAAACGGGATCATGTGGGGCTTTTCCTTCCGAAGGATCATGGCCGTTCGGTAGGTCCCAGCCGTCGCAATCGCCATCGCCCAGCTGTCAGCTCCGAGGGTGGCGAATATCTTGGCAGCCGCTTCCCGGCTATCTGGCCGCATCTTCTCCGGCCATGAATCCCACAAAATATTGAAATCCCTCCCCCCTCGCGCGTCAGCGCGCCCTGGTGGTTCTCTTACTGGTTCTCTTACAAGGTTAGTGTCCGGATTCCGGACTCGGCTATTGGCATTTTCCGGACACGGCTTTGCCTGTTTTCCGGACACGGCTCCGTGTCCGGATTCCGGACTCGGCACCACCACATCTTGTGCCGCGACGAAGTCGGCCTCGAACGAGAACCGGTAGCGCGTGTTCTCCTGCTGCTTGGTGCGGGGGTTGATATTCTGCTCGCGGCGGATAAGGCCGATGCGCTCCAGGATCTTGAGATGCTCGTTGAGAGCAGAGCGCGACATCTCGCAATCGTAGGCAAGTTTGTCCTGGGAGGGGAAGCAGCCAAGATCGGGGTTGTGGCGGTCGCAGAGGTGCCACAGGACGACCCTGGTCGCAGGCTTCAATCCGCGCTGAGTTATGGCCCAATTGGTTGCAGCGTGGCTCATGCCCCGGCACCATGGGTGGACGGCGCGCAGGCATATCCGCAGCGCCGCCACGGATTACCTGACCCCGCTTCTTTTTGTTTTTCCACGTACATGTCGCTCTCTCAGCGTGAGGAGCGGCAATGCCTACAAGTTACAAATGGTATTGCCGTTCAGTGTTAGTTCAGTGTCTACCCAATTGACGCAATCACAGCCGACAGGATTTGCTTGGTCATAGCAGGGCCGACGGTCTCTCCGAGATATGCCGCTGCAGCCACCAGTTGCACCGTTGCCGCCCGCTCCGCTGCGGCGCTTCCGATACTTCTGGCCGTTGTGCAAAATTCGGCCATCACAACCTTTATTTCGCCGTTCAACCGAGGCCCGACGTCCGTCTGCTGCATTTTATTTAATTCCTCTCCAAATGTTTCGGCTTGAAACATTGGCGCGACTGCATAGGGCCAAGTTATTCCGGGAGGAAATCAACAGTGCGTCACTCGGCTTTCGCCGTCGTCCTCGTGGCATCGGCCAAGGGATCGTTAGCCGGCACCAGCGTGGAACCTGCCTTCTGGCAGAGCCGGTTGTACCTACCGAGAAGTTCGAAAATGGCTTTGCCGTTCCAGTTGGAAGCATTGCCATACCAGGCCTCTCGCACGCGCCAATGGCCGCGCGGATAGCCCAGGTTGTCGCAGGCGGCATTGATCTGCGCTTTTATGCCCATGCCCGGTTTGATCGGACCCGCGGCCTTGAAGACCACGTCTTGTAGTTCAGCTGCAATGTCTTGCATCGATTCCTCACGAACAACAGGAGAAGGAACGACGAACAGTCGGGATTCTCGGATGCCCTGTCGGACACCTCCAACGATTTCCGCGTCATAGTTGCCCCCGGTGTAAGGAGGCTGCAGATGAGCGACGAGGATACCTGGATACCCATAGGCCTCGCGGCCTGGGGCGTGGTCGAGAATGCCGACCGGCTTCGGACGGATAGAGGCAACTTGTTGATTGTATCTCGGGCTAGGCCGAAGCCTGTCGCTTCGCAACGACATCAGCAGCCTCCTTGCCCAACCAGTCGCTTGCCGTCACCGCCCCGTCGGTCATAACGACGATGCGGTCCAGATATGGTTGCTTGGGCATCCTGCCGCTTTCGTAGCGGTCGATGGAAAGTCGGGTACAACCGATTTTCCGCCCAACCGCGGCAGCACTCAGATCGCGCTCGACGCGCCACTTCTTCAAGGGATGATCAGCTTCCATGTGCTCGACTTCGCACCAATCTGGTTACACGTCAAGGTTTGTAACCAGATTGGCACAGTTTCGCCGCCAATTAATTTGCGGTACCGACTCGGTATGAGCAATGGCATCAGGCATTTCCGCGAGAAGAAGGGCATCAGCAAGGCTGAGCTTGCGCGACGCGTTGGCGTCACCCGTCAGCACCTCGGCCGCATGGAAGAGGATGAGCGGAAACTGTCTGCAAAGTGGGCTGAGAAAATAGCTCCATATCTCGACTGCACGCCGCAAGAGCTGTTGTTTCCGGAGCTTGCGCAGATTGATCTGGCTAAGTTCAACAGCGTGTTCGAGATCCTCAAAGGCAATGAGCCAAGGCCGGAATCACCCGCGCTTGCAATCGACACCACCTTCCTGGAGCGGATGGTGCCAGACGTGTCGGCGCACAACCTTCGATTCATGATGGTCGACGCGTACCAGGCCAACGGACTTGTAACCAAAGGGGATGCGCTTGTCATCGATACGGATGACAAACAGCCGAATCGACCGGGCCTTTATGCCCTCGATATTGCCGGCGTAGTGCAGTGGCGGTACCTTTCCCCCATGACTTCTGGCACCGTACAGGTCCACAGCGACACCAGCGCTGCGAACAATGAGACCGTTAATCCGGCGGATTTGAAGGTCGTTGGCCGCGCCCGCCTCAGGATTTCCACTTTGTGATCTGATTTTTTACCCGCGTTGTAACCATTTTGGCTACAACCCCTTGCAAAGTGCACCAAATCGGTTACGGTTACTTCACGCAGAAGGATCGCTAGACCGATGGCCCAGTTCCCCCTGGTTGTATTTCTCCATCATGGCTTGCGGTCTGGTGTCGAGTATCTGCGTGCTCCCGGCCGGGTTGGTGCCCTCACCCCCGCATACCACGCCCAGCACCAACTCGGTCGGGTCTCCCCAATCTGACCGCAGACCGCACCCACGACCGCTTTGCTGCGCCCAAGGTGGTGCCAAATTGGTTTCACGTGTAACGCAAAAGGATACAAACGGATGACGGCGGACCAATATGCATGGTGGCGTCAGGCTTTGAAACTGGCCGGCGGATATCGCGAGCTGACCCATGATCAGCTGCTTCTGCTCGCCCCCTCGGCCGATAGCCCGGAGTCAGGATTTTTCAGGAACCGTCCGTACAAGGACGCGCCCCTGGTTCCCGTTGCCATCTGGCGCGACGCGTCGGGCAAGGTCAACTGCCTGCAGGGCGACAAGGAAGCGGAGGCCGACAAAGTCTGGAACTATGCCTGCCGCAACCCGATCACCGAAACGCTCTATCATTCGGTGTTGGCCGGTGGCGCATGGCCAGATGAGCCGCCGTCGGTGGCGAAGGATCACAACCTTCCGGCCAAGACCGGGGACCTGCACAAGGACCTGGCCGCTGAACTCTCTGCCGAGAAGGAGACGGTCGAAGGTTTCCTCAAGAAAGCGATCGCCACTCAGGAGCAGGCCGATCAGGCCGGGGTTTGGGCAAAGCGCCTCGCCGGCATCGCCACCAAGGCCGATGAACAGTTCAACGTCGAGAAGCGCCCTTGGCTGGATGGCGGCAACGCCGTCGACGACAAATGGCGCGACGTGCGCACCGATGCAAAGGAACTCGCCAAGAAGCTGAAAAAGCACGGCGAGGCGTGGCTGAAAGAACTGGATCGGCTGGAGCAGGAACGCCAGCGCAAGGCCCGTGAGGAAGCCGACCGCATTCGGCGCGAGGCCGAAGCGGCGGCGCAGCGCATGGCGGATGCCGCCCGCGCCGCCGAGGAAGAAAGCGCGCGGCGCAATGCCATCGCTACGCCGCCAGGCCTTGCGGCTTCATTCGAACAGGAGAGCCAGCAGGAGGCCAACCTTATCGAAGCCGAGGCCGAGGCCAAGCGGCTGATCCAGCGGGTAGCAGACGCCGATCGTGAAGCGCAGGCCCGTCCGGTCTTCTCCGGCAGGACCGGCGCCAAGGTGTCGCTCCACACCTTCTGGGTCGCGAACATCACCGATTACGACGCGCTGGTCGCGGCCTTGAAGGACGAACCAGAGGTGCGGGAGGCGGTCGAGAAGATCGCCGGCCGCATCGCTCGCAACAAAGACGCCATCCTGCCAGCCGGCATGGATCGCATTCCCGACAAGAGGGCAGCATGACCGACCAGAAGATCGTCGCCGTGAAATTCGGCGAGAGCGACAAAACCTATGATTTCTTTGCCGGCGCCTTCGACGTCGCCGTCGGACAGCGCGTCATGGTCCCCATGCGCGGCCGGGAAGTCAGCGTCACGGTGGCCGAGGTCAAGGACCACTCGGACATGGCAAAGGTGGCAGTCACCCGCCCCGACGTGCGGACCGACGAGCAGCGCACGGCCAAGCATCCGAACGGCCAGCACCAGTGGTCGCCCGACGGCACACTGCTCGACGAGAACGGCAACCGGTCGATCTTCGACGACGTGGACAAGTAGCCATGAGCTGGGTGCGCCTCGCAATCGTCGCCCTCTGGCTGCCGGTAAGCCTCGTGGCCTTCTTCGGGACGCTACAGCGCGAAATCCGGTCCGCCCTCTGGTTCGCATGGAACGCGGTGCGGATCGAACACGACGCAATGCGCCACACCTGGCGCGTCAACCACTGGAACCCCGAGGATTGGAAATGAACGAACGGGCACAGATACCGGCTCTTATGGTCGGCGGCGCGATCAGCGCCATCATCCCTCAGTCGATCGAGGAAACGTGGCGTCTCTCGACCATGATCGTTGAGGCCGGGTTAGCACCACAGGCGCTTGTCGGCAGAGAGCCGGCCGAGGACGCCGGCGACGACGCCTGGAAGCGTTGGGGCAAGAAGGGCACGAGCGCCGTCGCGATCGTCATCATGTCGGGCGCGGAACGCGGCCTGCCGCCAATGGTGGCGCTTCGGTCCTTCACCGTCATCGGCGGCAAGCCAGCGCTTTACGGCGACGGGCTGATCAACGTCGTTCGCAAGTCGGGCAGAGCGAAGTCGGTGGAGCTGGGCTACCTGCGCGACGCGACGAAGGAAGCGCTCCTCAATCTCGGCCTGTCGAAGGACGTGGTCGCGCAGATGAACACCGTCGACGAACGAACGATCGGCTGGTGCAAGGCGGTGCGCGCCGACACCGGCGAAATGAAGGTCGAGGCCTATTCAGTCGCCGACGCTAAGCAAGCCGGCCTTTGGGACGAGCGCCCGACCCGTCGCGGCACCACATGGATCGACGGCAAGAAGGTGTGGGGCGAGGTCCCCAACGATTCCTCGTGGTTCCGCCATCCCAAGCGGATGAAGCAATGGCGAGCTGGTGGCTTCTGTCTGCGCGAGCTATTTGGCGACGTTCTTGGCGGCGTCCGCGACGAGTTCGAGGCCCGCGAGATCGCCGGCGATCTGATCGAACACGACGACGAGCCCGCACCCAAGGCGAGGCTCATACCGCCATCGCCTCCCAAGCCGCCGAGCCCGGATGCGCCCACCGGCATCGACACCATTCCCGACAACGGTTTCGACAAGGACGTCGAGGGGATGCACGACGGCGCCGAGGTGGCGGAACGCGAGCCATTCGACTACGGCCAAGGCAAGGCATTCAATTACGGCAAGTTCTTCGAGGACTTGCAGATCGGGCTCATCAGCACCCAGAGCGAAGCCGAGGTCGAGGATATCTGGACCGAGTTCGACGTGGAAGCTCGCTTCCAGAACGACGCGGACAGCCGCAGTTTGGCGGACCAGATCAAGGCGCGTCGCCTGACTGCCATCTCCTCGCACGGCGGCTGACATGGCCGGCCGCATCGCAACCCTTGCCGACCACGGCGCCCAGGTTCTCGGTCCTCCCGTGAAGTGGCGGCCGCGGCAACTTACGACCAAGGAAAAGCTAGAGATCGTCGTGCGCCAGTTGGGCAAGGAACCCGGTGGCGCCCGGCTCAATCCTCTCGACGGCGTTCAGTTCGATCACGATCCTGCGCTCCAACGGCGACGGTGGGACGAGCAGGCCAAGGATACGATCCCGCCATCGTGCGCCCTGGATTTCATCATCGCCCTCAACAAGCCGACCCACGGCATCAAGACAGCCAATGTCGACGTGCCCGAGATCGCCAAGCTCAAGCGCCTCGAGGGGCGCGCCGGCCAGAAAAAGCCGAAGAGGAAGATCCCCGGTCAAAAGCTGCGGTCGAGGCCACTCCTTAAGCTCAATCGAGGGTTCCGGTGATGCGCTCCTTTCCGGCGATGCTGGCATGAAGGTGATCGACTTTGCACGGCGCTGCGCCGGCATCTCCCTGGTGCCCCCCTGAAATGGTCGCACGACACCTTGTCGACGGCTCCGGTGGACGTCGACCAGAAGGAAGACCCAGACACCGTCACAAGGTTCATCGCCGAAATGCGGGAACGTCTCAACTACATCGAGGAGAAACTGAATGGCTGACCAAATCACGCATCCCCCGCGCCTTTCCGACCTCAGATGCAGATAGTTCATGCGCAGACGCAGGCGAAGATGGACCTGCTTGAGCGCACCAACGAGAAGCTGGCGAGCCACCTGCAAGCGATCTTCGACGGGATCGGCCGCAACGAGCAGGTCGAGCTGGTCTATCCCGGTGGCGAGCTGGTGCTGATCACCAAGGCCCGGCCGCGCAGGCTTGGTGAGGGTGGCGAGTGATGCCCGTCATTTCTCTTGTCGACGAGAAGACGGCAGCTACATGCGCTCTATTTCGACCGAGAAAGGCCGGTCGATCGAGGAGCTTGCAGAGCGCGCAGTCTCCGAGGCCGCGCTCGACTATTTCAGGCTCGCGCCCCTCGCCTCGGATCCTGGTCGCGCCGACGGCGGCGCGAAAATCGTCACCACTCACACCAACATCGCGGGGCAGTGATGGATAGCGCAGTTGGACATGTCCCAAACGCAAGTTGATCCCCGTGACGTGGCGTTGATGAAGCGTTCGGTGAGGCGGACATAAGTCCAGGGGTAGCCAGAGAAGGCCGGGCCGCGCGTGCCTTCCGGTTCGAGCTTTCCCTTGTGGCTCTCCGGCAGGTAGGTCTCGAGCAGGCCGTTTTTCTTATCCAGCAACGCCGTTATGGCTTTGGCGATCACCGGGTTGGCGGACGCCTCGAAGCTGCTGAATCGGCCCTCGCGTTGGATGCGCTCAGGGGTAAACTGCTTTCGCGGGATTTCATCATGCCCGACTGACCACACATCGACGAAGAACATTCGGCAGATTCCCGTTGGTGTCAGCGCCCGAAAGCGCCCGGCTGGTCGGCAAACATGATCTCGATTCGCCGATGTCGAAGCAGCCTGTGCGCCGCGCGTCGAAGCGCCTGCAGGCACTTTTGTTCGAGCCATGGCCTGTTCACCAGGTTTTCCGGAAACCGAGGATCACTATGGACGGCGAGCGCCGGCGCTTCGATCAAGCTGGACCCTTCGGGATAGAAGGTCTTTGTCTGCACGCAAAGGGCTGGGATCACCTGGTAGGATTTCAGACTGGTGGCAATTCCGCAGGCGGGGTTGAATTTCACATGATCAACCGCATCCGAGAATACTCTTGTGACCGCCAAGAGGCGCTCGGCCGCCGCTCTCGAAAGAATGTATCCGCCGGAGCCAAAATGAAAGCTGCGCAGAAGCGCCAGTTTGAAGGCGCCGGTCAGGGGAGATACCACGCGGTCAAGCCACACTCTTCCGCCGACTGTTTCAATCTTCACAATGTCCGCGTCCCGGGGAATCCAATCGGTGCCGCCACCAAGAAACAGAGCGGCTTGCTTGGATATCAACATGTCGTCTTCGAAAACGCAGCCGTAGGCGTCCGTGCCCGATACGATCCGCTCCCAGCACCTGCGGTGGCTCAGGAAGCAGCCCACCTCTTCTGGGGTCATCGCGGCCCCGCCAACGACAGGTTTGTTGACTTCTAAGATCTCAGCGTGTCTGAGCAGCCGTCCATCCACCGCCGGAACACGTTGAAAGCTCAGGCCGATCGAGTTGAGGCGATCGGTCATCCGCCCCATTCTGTCTGGGCTGCGGTCCAAGTTGATGATGTAGGATTGCATGCGTTTTGCTGATCGACAGCTTCGCTGGCCGATCACTTTCTGTGAAGCACTCTTGGTCTCGGGGAATTATTCCTGGAAGGCGGGCACCCTGGTTAAAACCAGCACCGTCAATCAAGACAACTTGATGGGTTTTCCGCTACTAACACACTGGTTACGCAATCTCTGTGTAAACATGGCGAACTTCCCTTCGAGGTACTCTCTCTTGTCCCGTGGTGAAGAGAATTTATGTTCATCGTAAAGGTCGCTTTGAAGGGTATAGTCCCGTAACTTTATTATCTGAGATTTACTTTTTATAGCGGCCTGTACAAAAATGTTAAAGATCGGGCCGTTCTGCAAAATACCTTGGGAAACTCTGTAGGCACAAATGCAATAATCTTCACCGTATCGGGTTTCCTTCTTGCAGTCCTCCAATGTCTGTGAAGATTCCTGGTAATCTTTTGGATCGACATGGTGGGTTATGGCATGTGCGCTGTCGGCCAGCATGAGCATGGTAGCCATCGACGCCATTAGCAAAATCTTGCTCATTCCAGTCTCTCGTCAGCGGTTTTCTGTGCTTCATTCACAATATTACGTGGACCATCAATACATGGAGCGCAGGGTAGGTCTACCGCCTTCAAAGCGCTTCTCGCAAATGTGACTGATGGGATAGCCCATCCAGGACTGAACTGGTTTTAGGGCAGACATAATCATCCCGTAGAACTTGCCACCGAAAGTTTGGCTCATGGGTTGCTCCTAGCGATGAGTTTCGGTTTCAGCTTTCCGCGCTTAGCCTTGTTCTCAACCGCAATCGGCACGCCCGGGCGCTGCGCGAAGATGGTGGCAAGCACGGTCCGCACCTGGTCGGCGCCCGGCGCGCCGGTGGCAAGGATCATCAGAGCCGCATCGGCGAGCACCTGATTGATGTTGGCAGAGGTTGCGGCGACAGAGGGGGTGGCGCGCACCTTGGCCCGGTTACGCTGGCGGGCCACGCGGAAGTATTCCCGCTTCTGGTCCTCGTCGAGGCTGATGAAGCTGCCGGGCTTCGGTGCGTTGCGCGCAGCCAGGAGGTCGTGCAGCATCGTGCTCACCGTGCTTGGCATGGTCGCTCAGATGCAGCGGCGGTTCATTAAATGCGCCAGCGTGATGGTATCGAGCAAGCTAAAGCCGAAGGTCTCTACAAAGGCGGAAAGCAGCGGTTTGATAGAATTAAGGTATGTCCCTTTGTAAAGAAGGCCAGAGCGCCACCCAGATCGCGAAGCTCTTGGGTTGTTCATATGCAGATTTATCGAATTTGGCAGCTAAGCCCTGAGGTAGTTAAGCTCAGCGGCAATTAAGCTTTAACGCGCGGGCAGAAGGCGCGAAAGCAATTAGCGTCCCAGCGGGAATCCTACTAGGGATATGACAGGTGTGAAAGGGCAATCCTTCACTGGAGCGTGGCGCGCGCCAGCACCCAATAGGAATTCAGTCGACTACCTGGGACTTGATAAAAACAATGATTTGCGCCAGCCCCTGTCGCGCCGTCAGGCCCCACCACGGAACCGATTTCTGCTTTGCCACCGAGAGGCGTAAGCATCGCTTTACCGAGAAGCTGAAATGGAATCCCCAGCAATGGCTTGGACACAGGATCGACCGGAATGCACCATAGCTGGTTGCCGGGCGCTCCGTCGTTCGCTGCGCAAATCTCGGTCACTGCACCGAGCGGTGCCGTCAGCAGACGGTTCTGGTATTGTGCGTTGACTATTTTGAAGACACCGATCTCGTCTGTGGGTTTGAATATCCACACTGACGCGAGGTGCGCGGCATAACGGGTGTCAAATAAAACGCGCCTGTCTAAATCGGTATCGAGGTTTGGCGATGCGATTGACTTACCGTGAGAACAGTTGAACAAAATGTAGCTATCAGCGGGGACGTTATCCATTCGAAGTGTCACTTTCTCAGGCCACTTGCCGTTTGGGGATGTCGCGGGTATCTCAATGTATTTGTTAAATGGCGCTTTCTGAGTGGCGCTTGGAGCCGAGGAAACGACCGGCGTCCAGTCCTTGAAATTGTTAGGATCGCGGGCGGTGTACCCGATGACCCGCATTGACCGATGCTCAGGATCTAGCTCAAGGACTACGAAGGTCATTTGCGAGGGCGCTCCGCACCGGTAAACTGGAACATCGTACTCACCGGCAGATTTAGCTGCAATAGAGCGCTTTAGACCATGATCCCAATGAATATGGCCACACAGTACGGCGGAGACATTGTATTTCAACATGATATTATTAAATTTGATTAATTCATCTCCATATAATTCTTCCTCGCCGTACTTATGGGTAAAAACAATCAACGCGTCGCCTAAGCTGTAATGCCTTTGTAAGTCGCGCTCCAGCCATTCGAATGACTGCGTTATATTGTATGTTGGATTTAAGGAATCTATCAGGCTAGATTTTGGATCCCAACTTGCAGAATAGGCTGGATTGTTATGAAGTATAACAAAATGAACTCGGCCGACATTGAAAGAGTATGAAAGACTTCCAGTGAATGAAACGGCAGAGCCGGAATATGCGGAATTCCAAGACGAATATTCTGGCTTTCCATCAAAATCACATAATAAAGACTTATTGTCTTTTGCCCACGATCTAATGTAATCAACCATAGTAGTTGGGCCGCGATTTAAGCCAGTACCTCCTTTCTCGGGGTCTAGATTCGGAAGGTTGTTCTGATAGTCATGGTTGCCAAGAGCAGGGTATATAGGGGCGGGTAAAAGACCAAGAAGTGGACCTCCAGCGGGCACTGACATTGAGAAAAGATCTGAGGCGTCATGACGCCCCGTCATCATAAGTTTCTCATCAGGGTGCCCGTATGACGTCAGGTCGCCGTTAATAATGACACCCGACAAAGGACGAAGTTGCTTTGCAAACGTTGCTGCAAGATCTTTAATAAAGCTGAATTGTCCAGCGATCTGTAATTGTGAAATGTACGGATATACTTCGCCCCAGTCAGAGGCTCCCGTCTTTTGGTCAGGAGGAAAGCCGCGATACACGCCGTCGGGCGTTTTTGTGTTGTCATACCAAGGGTATTGCGGGTCAGACGGCACGGCGATGGTGAACTTCCCGGTCAAGTTAGCACCCTTATTTCGAGCCGATATGTCGAAGTGCTAACATACCCTCCAGTCTGTTAGCAATGTCGAATGGGACGGGTCTTGGGACGGCTTTCATCGGGCGCGCTCCGCGCGGCAGTCATAAAGCTTCTCAATCAAATCTACCTTTGAGCTAGCGCGCATCGACTGGCACGCGATGTCGGCAAGGTTGTGCTCGACCAACATGGGAGCTGGTTGCTGGCGTGGCGGTTGTAGGAAAGAGCTGAATGGTTGAGACCGGCACGGCGAGATACTCGCGACGTGCTCAACCTGATTTATGACTAGAAACGATAGTTTAGACCGACGCGGACAAGTTGCCCATCATTGCTGAAATTGTAGGTGCCAATTCGCTCTTGCGGGTTACCGACCCCATAAGACAAGGTTGTCATCGTGGTGTCGGCTAGGTTGTAATAGAGGTATTCGCCTTTCAGCGAGAGCTTGTCTGTCAGGGCGTATTCTGCACCGCCGCCCACTGTCCAGCCGACCCGCGCCGAACTTTCCTCATTGCTGAATATTAAAGGGGCTCCGGCGAACGTAACATCGAGATGGTTGCGGACCCTTCCAAAGGCCAACCCTCCCGTCGCGTAGATCAGTGTGCGGTCGAATACGGCTCCTACGCGCCCTCTTGCAGTGCCCAGCCATTCGAGTTCGGACGACGTGGTTGCAGTGACAGGAAGATCGCAGCCAAGTACGCCTATGCAGGTAGTGTCGGTTGCTCCACCCGATCCTACTTGGAAATCAAGCTCCCCACCAATGACGAAAGTACCGGACTGGACGTTGTAACCGATCTGGCCTCCACCCATGAAACCACTTGGGTTGGAATCGGCCACCCAGTTGCGTTCAGTCAACGCGCTGTTCGCTATCAGGACGCCGAGACCGCAGCCGGGCTCGTCACAGATCGAGACATCAACGTTGCTGTTTATTCCCCGATAATATCCAGCTTGGGCGCCGACATACACGCCTGACCAGTCGTGGGCGTTGTCGGCGACCACGATCTCAGCAGAGACATCATCAGCGGCAATTGCTGGAAAAACCGCCACGAAAAACAAGGCAGTCGTAAGCAGGTGAATTTTCATCGAGCCCCCCAGATTATGCGCCATGTGTATCATGCTGCGAGTGTGACGCAACGGCAACCGGGGACGCGAGGGGCGCTCGTATGAGGCGGCTGATCGGTGGAGAGAGGAGTTGCCCCTGCCCGACGAACCGACCTATGATCCGCGACGGGGTGGGCTCGGATCACACAAGGTCATAGCTAACAGCTGTCTGGCCGATCGGAATCGGCGGCTGGCTGGTCCGGGCAGGCATGAACCGTGACAATGCCCGGCTCAACAGCTACGCGCTTGGTGGTGCCGATGCTCGTCATCATCATCTACCCGCGAACGCTGCAGATCAACAGGATGGATTTGGCCGTGAAACGAAGCCGACCGGGTATTTCGTTGTTCGATTTCGACATACTCTCCCGGGCTCTTACGTCAGTAGTCAGGCCGGCGCGTCATTGGCGCCGGCGCACCAAGACCTGATCACGAATAGACAGTTTTTACTTGACTTCATTGTAGCCAAAATGGTTACATCGCGCATCGATTTGGCCACAATAGAGAACCAGAAATGAACGCGTTGCCCACAATCGTCGTCGCCGGCTTAGGTCGATGCGGGACATCGTTGATGATGCAGATGCTGCACGCCGGCGGCGTGCCCTGCGCTGGCGACTGGCCAGACTTCGAGACGAACGACAGCATGTCTGGCCGGTTCGATGCCAAGGCATTCTCGGCACTTCGCGGCAAGGCGATCAAGCTGATCACGCCGGCAGACCTGCCAATCGGTCCGATGCCGCGTCATGTCGTCATCTGGCTCGACCGAGACCCGCAAGAGCAGGCCAAATCGCAGTTGAAGATGCTCTACGGTATCGGCGCGCCGGTGGCGAACAATCGGAAATCCATGCGCGTCTTCGTCGCCGGCCTGCGCCGCGATCGACCCTTGAACATGGCGGCGGCAGGCGTCGGGCGGCTTCCCAATCTGAGGCTTAGTTTCGAGGGCCTTATCACGCGGCCTGCCAATTCCGTCAGTGCGCTCGAGGCGTTCCTGCTTTCGCACGGATACGACACCGTCGATCGCCGAGCGATGCAGCAGCAAACCCGTCCGCGCTCGGCCGCCTGCTATCCGGGCATGATGGAGGTCGAGCTTTTTAATTCGCCAAGCTTCGAGCGGCAAAGCTCGCAACCAGGTCGCCCCGGGACTTTCTAAGCCCCACGACGCCAACCCCTACCACGGAGTGTAACAATGGAAGACAAGAGCCTACGCATCATCGAACTGACTGCCGGGATCGTCTCAGCCTATATCGCCAACAACCCGGTTCCAGTCGCCCAGCTGCCCGACCTGATCGCCAGCGTAAGCGCATCAATGCGCAAGCTCGACGGTCCGGAGATCATGGCCGCGACCGCCCGCCAGGACCCGGCCGTCAACCCGAAGAAGTCAGTTTTTCCCGACCACATCATCTGCCTGGAAGACGGGAAGCACTTCAAATCGCTCAAGCGCCACCTCCGGACCGACTTCGGCCTGACCCCGGAAGAGTATCGCGCCAAATGGAGTTTGCCGTCTGATTATCCGATGGTGGCTCCGAACTACTCGGCCACGCGCTCGGCGCTGGCGAAGCAGACCGGCCTTGGCCGGCGTCCGAAGGTCGTGCCTATCCGCGCCAAGGCCGGCGTGCGTCGCGCTTTCCAGTAGTGCACGGCAATGAACGTCCGCACCGTCGTCGAACGGCTCGCTAAGGGCGATCACCTCCACCTCGGCTTCTCCAGTGGCCAGAGGCGTTGGTGGTTCGAAGGACCTTTCCAGGTCATCCCCGAGCATGTTGTTCACGCGGCGGTGCGTGATGGGGCTGTCGCTGTGGTCGAGGCCGGCGACAGCCTTTTCGGCTTCAAGGGAAATTCGCAGACCTGGTTGGTCGAGGCGTCCTCCGATGCTCGGTGATCCCTGGGCCACCTACGACGCATGGAAGACGACACCGCCTGACTGGAGCATGCCCTATTGGCTGGAGCCCGACGCAGCCGAGCTGGCGCGCATGCACCGCAACTACGAGCTCACTCCGTTCTTCGACGGCGACGAGGGCCGACATGAGTGGCTTTGCGAGGAACGCGACGAGCTTGCGCGCATCGATGCCCACGAACGAGCACCCGAGGGTGAAGATTTCGAAGGGGCGGAGAGCAAGCTCATGATGGTGACGGCTATCGACGGGCCGGGCAGCTGTGGGCTCTGCTTCGAGGCATCATGAACGACCAGCCTCCCGAGGTGCTGACCGTCGCCCAGACGCCAGACTACTGGTCGTCGCTTTTTCACGACAAAGGGTTGCGTATGTCCGCGAGATCGTTGCGCGAGAAGGCGATCAAGGCCGGGCTCTGCTACCATGTCGACAAGCAGATACTGATCTCGCCTCGGCAGATCGACGAGTTGTTTTTGTGGAGTAAGTCATGCCGCTCACGATCTACAAGCGGGGCCGGTTCTGGTGGCTCACTGGCACCCTCAAAACCAAAGAGGGCGAGAAGCGAGTTCATGAGAGCTCAGGCGAGACTGACGAAACCAAAGCGGACGAAGTCAGGCTCAGCCGGGAACTAGAAGAGCGCGAAATTCGCCTCCTCGACCCGAAGCAGCTCTTCACATTCGCCGCCGCCGTCAATGCGTACCTGGATGCCGGCAAGGGCGATCAGTATCTCGCTCCGCTGCTGGCGAAGTTCGGCGAGACCAGGATCTCGGCAATGACCGGCGCGATGATCCGTGGCGCCGCGAAGGAAATCTATCCCGATGCGGCGTACACGACATGGAACCGCCAGGTCATCACGCCGGCGAAGGCCGTCATCAACCTAAGTGCCGACGCCGGCGACTGCCCAGAGGTGAAGATCAAAGGGTTCTCGAAGCGCGACAAGAACGTGCGCCTGCCCTCGACCGCGCCGCGGCGAGCCGTCGACAGGTCCTACATCAACACGTTCCGCGCCTACTGCGAGGAGGACCGGCTGCGCACCCTCATGCTGTTCATCTTCCAGACAGGTGCGCGGATCGGCGATGCGATCAAGCTGGAACCGAAAGACCTCGACCTGCCGGCGCGCAAGGCGACGTTCCGGAACATGAAGAATGGCGAGGACGGCCAAGCCGATCTGACGATAGAACTGGTCTACGAACTCCAGCAGCTCGAGGCGCGCAACGGCCGCGTCTTCGGCTTCCTGCATCGCTGGTCGGTTTACAAGCTGATCAAGGCCACATGCACCCGCGCCGGCATTCCCTACCTTGGCACCCACCAGCCAGGACGGCACAGTTTCGCGACGGAGATGATCGTGAAAAACCGCGTCGACATCAAGACGACGGCCGACAAGGGGAACTGGAAATCACCGCAAGTTTTGATGAACAATTACCCGCACGCCGACACCGGCCCGGCGGTGATCGACGAGGTGTTTGGAACCCAGCCCGGGAAGAAGTCGGGGGTAGGAGGTTCCAATCTGGCCACTTTGGTTACAAGAGCTACACCAGCCCGAAATCCAGGGCTGACTAAGTGGCTGGAAAATAAGAACAAATCGTAGGTGCCAATTCGGTTCACTCTCTTACCAAGGGAGTGCTCTACCACTGAGCTACCGCAGCCGCTGATGGCGGGGCTTCTGCCATATCGAACCGGCAAGCGCAAGGCCAAGCGCAACGCTTCTGTGAAAGCCTTTGCCGGATAGCTTTTAATGACATGGCAGTGCCACAATGTTGGCTATCCCTGAACAGCAAGCTGGTGGGTCGCCGGCGGCGACGGGGCGATGGACGACAAGGCAATTCCAGTGAAAAAGGATGGTCCACCGAAAAACAGCGCAACAATCCGCAAGGATCGGCTGGCCGAGCAATTGCGCGCCAATCTGCAGAAGCGCAAGGCGCAGTCACGCTCGCGGCGGACCGGCGATGCCGACGAGCGGCCGGACGGGCTCGCTGCATCGAAGGAAATACAAAAAGATTAACTCAAATCGGCCACTCTTGGCCCGGGGTGGGCGAAATCCCATTTCTTGAACCAGCGTAATTCTTGAACCAGATTGGCCAATGGTCTAGACGGGCCGCTACTCAAACGATTGAACCGGCCCTTTTTGGCCGAGAGGGACGTCTTCCATGGATCGCATCAGAATTGTCGGGGGCAACAAGCTCTCCGGAAGCATTCCGATCTCGGGCGCGAAAAACGCGGCGCTGCCTTTGATGATCGCCTCGCTTTTGACCGACGACACGCTGACGCTGGAAAACGTGCCGCATCTGGCCGATGTCGAGCAACTGATCCGCATCCTGGGCAACCACGGCGTCGATTATTCGGTCAATGGCCGCCGCGAGAAGCAGAATGAGGGCTATTCGCGCACCATCAACTTCTCCGCCCGCAACATCGTCGACACCACAGCGCCCTACGAGCTGGTGTCGAAGATGCGCGCCTCGTTCTGGGTGATCGGCCCGCTGCTGGCCCGCATGGGCGAAGCCAAAGTGTCGCTGCCGGGCGGTTGCGCCATCGGCACGCGGCCGGTCGATCTGTTCCTCGAGGGCCTGCAGGCGCTGGGTGCCGACATCGACGTCGACACCGGCTATGTCATCGCCAAGACAAGGAATGGCCGCCTTGTCGGCAACCGCTATATCTTCCCGAAGGTCTCGGTCGGCGCCACCCATGTGCTGATGATGGCCGCGGCGCTCGCCAAGGGCGAGACGGTGCTGGAAAACGCGGCTTGCGAGCCCGAGATCGTTAACCTCGCCGAGTGCCTCAACGCCATGGGCGCGAAGATTTCCGGCGCCGGCACGCCGACAATCACCATCGACGGCGTCGAATCATTGTCGGGCGCACGCGTGCGCGTCATCCCCGACCGCATCGAGACCGGCACCTATGCCATGGCCGTGGCCATGACCGGCGGCGACGTCGTGCTCGAAGGTGCGCGTCCGGATCTGCTGCAGACCGCACTGGACGTGATCGCCCAGACGGGTGCGGAGATCACGCCGACCAATTCCGGCATTCGTGTGAGGCGCAACGGCGCCGGCATTGCGCCGGTCGACGTGACGACGGCGCCGTTTCCGGCCTTCCCGACCGATTTGCAGGCGCAGTTCATGGGCCTGATGACGATGGCCAAGGGCAAGTCGCGCATCACCGAGACGATCTTCGAGAACCGCTTCATGCATGTGCAGGAACTGGCGCGGCTCGGCGCTCATATCACGCTTTCGGGCCAGACGGCGATCGTCGACGGCGTGCCGAAGCTGAAGGGCGCGCCGGTCATGGCGACCGATCTTCGCGCCTCGGTGTCACTGGTCATCGCCGGCCTGGCGGCGGAAGGCGAGACCACGGTCAACCGCGTCTACCACCTCGACCGCGGCTTCGAGCGGCTGGAAGAAAAGCTGTCCAACTGCGGCGCGGTGATCGAGCGGATTTCGGCGTAGCCCGCGACCTCGGCTCCTCTCCAGCAACGCAGGAGATTGGCGAGATCCTTCGCGGCAGCGTCCTTCTCCCCGTCACTATACGGGGAGAAGTGCCCGGCAGGGCGATGAGGGGCAGCGCAGACCTGCAGCTGTTGGTGCGGTTGCACCGATCGCCAAGACCGCCTAACAGAAGGCTGAACAATCAACCTTCAGGTGCGAAATCCGCATGACCGGCCTTAAGCTTATCGCGCTAGACGACCAGGACCTGAGCATCGTTTCGGCCCACGTCCAGGACGCCGTGCTGAAAGTCAGCGACCTCGAATTCATGCCTGCGGCCAAGCGTTTCCTGCTGACCATGAACCGTTTCGTCTGGGAGGCAAAATCCGGCCTGTTTCGCCAGCACAATGAGCGACGGCAGGCCGTGCTGCATTTCGACCGCGTGCTCGGCGCCAAGACCAGCGGTATCGACCGCGACAAGCCTGCGGAAGTCCTGTCGCTGCTGGCGATCAGCTTCATCGAGATCAGCAAGCCGGCCGGCATCGTCGAGCTGATCTTCTCGGGCGGCGGTGCGATCATGCTCGACGTCGAATGCATCGAGGCCCGCCTTGCCGACATCGGCGGGGCGTGGGAAGCCACCTCGCGCCCCATCCACAAGGCCTGAGCGTCCGATGGCCATCACGCTTCGTCAGTCCGACGCCGATTTCGAACAGCGTTTCGCCGCCTTCCTGTTGACCAAGCGGGAAGTGTCCGCCGACGTCGATGCAGCGGTGGGCGCCATCATCGCGCGCGTGCGCGCCGAGGGCGACGCGGCGCTGATCGACTATTCACGGAAATTCGATCGCGCCGATCTGGCTGGACTGGGCATCGCCGTTTCGAAGGACGACATCGCCCAGGCCTACAAGGCCGCCGACCCAAAGACGATCGAGGCGCTGGAATTCGCGCGCGACCGCATCCGCTCGCATCATGAGCGGCAGCGACCAAAGGATGACCGCTATACGGATGCCGCCGGCGTCGAGCTCGGCTGGCGCTGGACGGCGGTCGAGGCGGTTGGGCTCTATGTGCCGGGCGGCACGGCGAGCTATCCAAGCTCGGTGCTGATGAACGCCGTGCCGGCCAAGGTGGCCGGCGTCGAGCGCATCGTCATGGTCGTACCGGCGCCGGGCGGCATCATCAATCCGCTGGTGCTGGTGGCGGCCGACATATCAGGCGTGTCGGAAATCTACCGTGTCGGCGGCGCGCAGGCGATCGCCGCCCTTGCCTACGGCACCGAAACGATCAGGCCGGTCGCCAAGATCGTCGGCCCGGGCAATGCCTATGTCGCGGCGGCCAAGCGCCAGGTGTTCGGCGCCGTCGGCATCGACATGATCGCCGGGCCGTCGGAAGTGCTCGTCGTGGCCGACGGCAGCAACGATCCGGACTGGATCGCGGCCGACCTGCTGGCCCAGGCCGAGCACGATGCATCGGCGCAATCTATCCTGGTCACCGACAATTCAGCCTTCGGCATCGCTGTCGAACAAGCCGTCGAGCGCCAGTTGCAGAGCCTGCCACGCGCCGAGACGGCGGCGGCGAGCTGGCGTGATTTTGGTGCGGTGATCCAGGTGTCGACCATCGACGCCGCGCTGCCGCTGGTCGACCGCATCGCCGCCGAACATGTCGAACTGGCCATCGACGACGCCGAGGGCTTCCTGTCGCGGATGCGCAACGCGGGTGCGGTCTTTCTCGGCCGCCACACGCCGGAAGCCATCGGCGACTATGTCGGCGGCTCCAACCATGTGCTGCCGACGGCGCGCTCGGCGCGCTTCTCGTCCGGTCTGTCGGTGCTCGATTTCGTCAAGCGCACGTCGATCCTCAAGCTTGGACCGGAACAGTTGCGGATCTTGGCGCCGGCGGCGATTGCGCTGGCCAAGGCGGAAGGCCTTGACGCGCATGGACGCTCCGTCGCCATACGGTTGAACATGTAGGCGGCGATGTCTGGCCCCGATCAAACCCGCGCCAGGCTGATCGATGTCGAACTCGATGAATCGATCGGCCGGTCGACACCCGATGTCGAGCATGAACGCGCGGTGGCGATCTTCGACCTGATCGAGGAGAACAGTTTTCAGCCCGTCAGTGACAGCGGCGACGGCCCTTACCGGCTGAAACTGTCGCTGGCCGAGCAGCGCCTGGTGTTTGCCGTGGCGCGCGAGGATGGCACCGCCGTCGTCACCCATATCCTGTCGCTGACGCCGCTCAGGCGCATCGTCAAGGACTATTATATAATCTGCGAAAGCTACTACGACGCCATCCGTTCCTCGACGCCGAGCCACATCGAGGCGATCGACATGGGCCGCCGCGGCCTGCACAATGAAGGTTCGCAGACGCTGATGGACCGGCTATCCGGCAAGATCGACATCGACTTCGATACGGCGCGCCGGCTGTTCACGCTGGTCTGCGTACTGCACTGGCGGGGCTAGCCCTGGCACCCGGCGCCCTGCCCCGTTCGATCCTGTTCCTGTGCGGCATGAATGCCGTGCGCTCGCCAATGGCAGAGCAACTGGCGCGCCGCATGCTGCCGGCCACCGTCTTTGTCGCTTCGGCAGGCGTTCGCGCCGGCGAGCGCGATCCATTCGTCGATGCGGTGCTTGCCGAAGACGGTCTCACGCTGGGCGAGCGTCACCCAAGGACGATGGACGATCTCGAGGACGACTATTTCGACCTCATCGTCACGCTGGCGCCGGAAGCGCACCACGCCGCACTTGAACTCACCCGCTCGCTCGCTGTCGAGGTCGAATACTGGCCGACGCCGGACCCGACCGACGCCAGCGGTACCCGCGAACAGATCATGGCTAGTTATCGCGACGTGCGCGAGCGGCTGAAGGTGCGCATAGGCCGACGTTTTCTGCTTCCAGGAGCAAAAAACGCGACGGATTAAGCGTGTTCACAAGCGGACGATTATCATATAGGTTCCGCCGAAATTCCGGCCAGGGTGCTGGAACTACCATCCAAGCAAAGGTATCGAATGCCGAAGGAAGAAGTCCTCGAGTTTCCGGGTGTCGTGACGGAATTGTTGCCGAACGCGATGTTCCGGGTAAAGCTCGAAAACGAACACGAAATCATCGCCCATACGGCCGGCCGCATGCGCAAGAACCGCATCCGCGTGCTGACCGGCGACAAGGTTCTGGTCGAGATGACGCCATACGACCTGACCAAGGGCCGCATCACCTATCGTTTCAAGTAAGCAAAGCCCGACTGGTCCGCGATGAGCATTTTGCAGAAGCTGGTGCTTGCCTCGGGTTCGCCGCGCCGGATCGAGCTCTTGCAGCAGGCCGGCATCGAGCCGGACCGCGTGCTGCCGGCCGATGTCGACGAAACGCCGTTGCGTGCCGAGCATCCGCGCTCGCTGGCCAAGCGGCTGTCGAGGGAAAAG
>NZ_RZTB01000023.1:66171-81985 GCF_003997735.1 Mesorhizobium sp. M7A.F.Ca.MR.148.00.0.0
CGCCAGGTTTCGTGCTGGCCGCCGACACGGTGGTTGCCGTCGGACGGCGCATCCTGCCCAAGGCGGAAACCCTCGACGACGCTGCCAACTGCCTCGGGCTGTTGTCGGGCCGTTCGCACCGGGTCTATTCCGGCATCTGCCTGATCACCCCGGGTGGCAAGCTGCGCCAACGGCTGGTCGAGACGCGGGTGCGTTTCAAGCGGCTGCCGCGCGAAGAGATCGACGCCTATGTCGCCTCGGGCGAATGGCGCGGCAAAGCGGGTGGTTACGCGGTCCAGGGCCTCGCCGGCGCCTTCGTCGTCAAGCTGGTCGGCTCCTACACCAATATCGTTGGCCTGCCGCTCTATGAGACCGTCGCGCTGTTGAGCGGCGAAGGCTTCAAGGTGCATGGCGGCTGGCTGGCGGGACCCCGGCTGTGAATTCCGATCCCAAAGTCACGCCCTTGCGCCCGAAGCGCCCCTGCCCCGAATGCGGCAAGCCCTCGGCGCGCGACATCTTCCCGTTCTGCTCGACACGCTGCAAAGACATCGACCTCAACCGCTGGCTGAAGGGCGCCTATGTCATCAAGGCCCGCGACGACGAGGAAGAGACGGACCCGGACGCTCCGAAATAGGCCGAGCGCCGCCGATCAGGCGGCGGCCTCGCTCTTGCGCTTCAAGCGCGCCCAACCCGGCAGCCAGTCGCCATGAGCGGCCAGGAGATCGTCGACCAGTGACCAGATCTGGTCGAGATCGAGTTCGGCTGATGTGTGCGGGTCCATCATCGCCGCATGATAGATGTGCTCGCGGTTCTCGGTCATCAGCGCCCGCACCGTCAGTTCCTGCACGTTGATGTTGGTGCGCATCAGCGCGGTCAATTGCGGCGGCAGCTCGCCGATATAGGTCGGCTGGATGCCGGAGGCATCGACCAGGCACGGCACTTCGGCGGCACAATCGCGGGGCAGCGAGGTGATGCAGCCATTGTTGCGGACATTTCCGTAGATCACTGACGGCTCGCCGGTCCAGACCGAATTCATGATCGACGAGGCATATTCCTTGGACTGCTCGACTTCGATGCGATCGGCCGAGCGATAGGCCTCAGCCTGTCCCTTCCAGCGCTCGATCTGTTCGATGCAGCGCTTGGGATACTCATCCAGCGGGATGCCGTACTTCTCGATCAGGTCGGGGCGCCCTTCCTTGATGAAGTAGGGCGTGTATTCGGCGAAATGTTCCGAGCTCTCGGTGACGAAATAGCCGAGCCGGGTCAGCATCTCGTAGCGCACCTTGTTGGGGCAGCGCGGGTTCCAGCCGGGCTTGGGCGCGCGGCCTTCGCGATAGGCGCGCACGAGATCTGGGTAGAGGTTGCGGTAGGAACCGTCCGGCTGGCGATGCTCGAACTTCAGGTAGAACGCCATGTGGTTGATGCCGGCCGAGCGATAGCGGATTTCTTCGTAGGGAATGTCGAGGTCTTCAGCCAGTTCCATCGCCGTGCCCTGCACCGAATGGCAGAGGCCGACCTGCCTGATGTCGGGATATTTCTCCGATATCGCCCAGGTGTTGATCGCCATCGGGTTGACATATTGCAGCATGATCGCCTGCGGGCAGACGGCGAGCATATCTTCACACACCTTCCACAGATGCGGCACGGTCCGGAGGCCCCGCATGATGCCGCCGACGCCCAGCGTGTCGGCAATCGTCTGGCGCAGGCCGTATTTCTTCGGCACCTCGAAGTCGGTGACCGTGCAGGGCTCATAGCCGCCGATCTGGAAGGCGACGACGACGAAATCGGCGTCGGCCAGTGCCTTGCGCTGGTCCGAATGGGTCTCGGTCTTCGCCTTGACGCCGAGCGTCGCGATCAGCTTGTTGACGACGATGGCGCTCTCTTCCAGCCGCTGCGGATTGATGTCCATCAGCGCGATCGTCGCGCCCGAAAGCGACGGCCGCTGCAGCACGTCGCCGACAATGTTCTTCATGAACACCGTCGAGCCGGCGCCGATGAACGTGATCTTGGGATTTCTTGTCATGCTAACCTCCGGCACATTTTCAGGCCACGTCGAAAGCGGC
This sequence comes from Mesorhizobium sp. M7A.F.Ca.MR.148.00.0.0, assembly GCF_003997735.1. Lineage (NCBI taxonomy): Bacteria > Pseudomonadati > Pseudomonadota > Alphaproteobacteria > Hyphomicrobiales > Phyllobacteriaceae > Mesorhizobium > Mesorhizobium sp. M7A.F.Ca.MR.148.00.0.0. The sequence goes on from NZ_RZTB01000023.1 coordinate 68,214, forward strand.
CCTGACGAGCCGTTCGGTGTAGGCGGTCTTGGGATTGGACAGGACGTCGTCGACGGGACCCTGCTCGACGATCTTGCCGTTCTGCATGACGATCACGCGGTGGCACAGCGCGCGCACCACCTTGAGGTCGTGCGAGATGAAGAGGTAGCTGAGGCCGCGCTCGTCCTGCAGCTTGCGCAGGAGGTCAATGATCTGCGCCTGGACGGAGAGGTCGAGCGCCGATGTCGGCTCGTCGAGCAGGATGAATTCGGGTTCGAGCGCGATGGCGCGGGCGATGGCGATGCGCTGCCGCTGGCCGCCGGAGAATTCATGCGGAAACCGCGACAGTATATCGCCCGGCATGCCGGCGCTGACCAGCGCGTCGCGCACCCGTTCGACCCGCTCGCGCCGCGTCGCCCCTATGCTGTTGACGATCAGCCCTTCCTCGATGATCTGGCCGATCGTCATGCGCGGGTTGAGCGAGGAAAACGGATCCTGGAAGACGATCTGCATGCGCGAGCGCAGCGGCCGCATCTCGGCACGCGACAGGCCATGGATCGGCTTGCCGTCGAAATGGATCTCGCCGCGCTTGGCGTCGATCAAGCGGAGCAAGGCCTGGCCGAAGGTGGTCTTGCCGGAGCCGGATTCGCCGACCAGCCCCAGCGTCTCATGGCGACAGAGTTTCAGGCCGAGATCGTCGACGGCGACCAGTTCTCGCCAGTCCGGCTTCAGGAAGGTGCCGTGGCGCAGCATGAATGAGACGTGCACGCCGCTTGCCTCGAGGATGGTGCCGCAGCCCTCCGGAAGGGGTTTCGGCTGGCCATGCGGCTCTGAAGCCAGCAGCCGTCTCGTATAGGGGTGCTGTGGGTTGGCGAACAGCCGTTCGGTGACGTTGTGCTCGCACATTTCGCCATGCTGCATGACATAGACGTAGTCGGAGAACTGGCGCACCACGGTCAAGTCGTGGGTGATCAGGATCACCGCCATGCGCAGCTCTTTCTGCAGGCTGCGGATCAGGTTCAGGATCTGCGCCTGGACGGTGACATCGAGCGCTGTGGTTGGCTCATCGGCGATCAGCACATCGGGATTGTTGGCCAGCGCCATGGCGATCATCACCCGCTGGCGTTGCCCGCCAGAGAGCTGGTGCGGGTATTGCTTGAGCCGCGCGGCGGGATCGGGAATCTGCACATGCTGCAGAAGTTCCAGTGCGCGCGCCCAGGCCTGTTTGCGGCTGACCTTACGATGCACCCGGATCGCCTCGACGATCTGGCTGCCGACCGTATAGATCGGGTTGAGCGAGCTCATCGGCTCCTGGAAGATCATCGAGATGCGGTTGCCGCGCAGCTTGCGCCGGGCGCTCTCGGGAAATTTCAGGATGTTTTGCCCGTCATAGCAGACGCTCGATCCGGGGGACACGGTGGCGCGCCGCGACAGAAGGCCCATGACGGTGCGCGCCGTCACCGACTTGCCCGAACCGGATTCACCGACGATGGCGATCGTCTCGCCGCGATAGAGCTGAAACGAGATGTCCTTGACCGCGTCGACGACGCCATGCTCGACCTTGAAGGCCACGGCGACGTTGCGAGCATCGATGATCGGCTGGCCCTGGCGTCCGTCATGGTCGTGACGGACGATCGGTGCGAAGGATTCGGCGAGCGCGACGGACATCTCAGCACCTCAGTAGGGGTCTACGGCGTCGCGCAGGCCGTCGCCCAGCGCGTTGAAGGCAAAGACGGTGACGAGCACGAAACCGACCGGCGACAGGATCCAGGGATAGGTGCCGATGACGGAATAGGTCGCGGTGTCCTGCAGCATCAGACCCCACGAGATCAGCGGCGGCTTGACGGCGAAGCCGAGGAAACCGAGGAAGGATTCGAGCAGCACCACGGTCGGGATCGCCAGCGTCACGGCGACGATCACATGACTCATCACATTGGGGAAGATGTGCTGCATGATGATGCGTCGGTCGGTGGCGCCGACCGCCATGGCGGCGCGCACATACTCGATCCGCGCCAGCGCCAGCGTCTTGCCGCGCACCTCGCGCGACATCTGCGCCCAGCCCAAGGCCGACATGACGATGATGACGAAAGCCAGGAAGACGTTGGTGGGAGCGGTGACCGGGATCAGCGTCGTCAGCGCCAGATAGAGCGGCAGCTGCGGGAAGGCGAGCACCAGTTCGACGAAGCGCTGCATCCAGACATCGAACCTGCCGCCAAAATAGCCGGAGACCATGCCGACGGTGGTGCCGATGACGGTGATGATGAAGACGACCGTCAGCGCGATCATCAGCGAGACGCGCGAACCATGGATGGCGCGCGACAGCACGTCACGGCCGAACTTGTCGGTGCCCAGGAAATGCACCGGCTGGCCGTCCAGCGAGCCGAACAGATGCCGGTCCGCCGGCAGCAGCCCGAACAGCTTGTAGGGCGCGCCATGCACGAAGAAACCAAGCAGCCTTGGATGGTCGTAGTCGGGACCGACGACGGGCTGGAAAGTGACCGGATCGAGGTCCGCCGAATCGGCCAGCGCATAGACCCTCGGCCGTGCGGTGAAACCGCCGTCTCTGTCATGGAAGCTTGGCACCTGCGGCGGAGCGAAGCCGACATCCGTGACCTTCGGGTCCATTGGCGCGATGAACTCGGCGAACACGGCCATCAACAGCAGCAGCACGACGAGCCAGAGCCCGGCCATGCCGGTCCAGGAGCGCTTCAGCCGGCGCCAGACAAGCGCGATATAGCTTTCGTTGCCGCGCGCCGGTTTGGCGACGATGGGACCTTCGGCCGGCAGCGGTGGAGGGGATGGATCGCGCGCCAGCATCTCAGCGCTCCCCGAACTGGCGCACGCGCGGATCGAGCAGGACGAGCAGCATGTCGGCGATGATGTTGCCGACGATCAGCGTCGCCGACAGCACCATCATGAAGGTGGCGGTGACATAGACGTCGCCGACAGCCATGGAGCCGACGATCGCCGGGCCGACCGTCGGCAGCGCGAAGATGATCGCCGTCTCGATCTCGCCGGTCAGCATGTAAGGCAGCACCACACCCTGATACATGATGAGCGGATGCAGCGCGTTGGGCACGGCGTGGCGCATGACGACGGCGGCACCCGTCAGCCCCTTGGCCCTTGCCGTCTCGACATATTGCGCGTTCAGCGTATCGAGCAGATTGCCGCGCATGACGCGCATATTGTAGGCGAGGCCGCCGAAAGTCGCGATCGCCACCACCGGCCAGACATGCTTGACCAGGTCGACGAATTTGGCCCACGACCACGGCGCGCCACCATATTGCGGCGAGAAGAATGAGCCGATCTCCGACACGTTGAACTGGAACACCAGGAGATAGACGATGATCAGCGCCATCAGGAAGCGCGGCACAGTCATGCCGAGAAAAGAGATGGCCGACAGTGTCGAGTCGATCCAGGTGTATTGCCTTGTCGCCGCCCATATGCCGAATGTGATGCCCAGCACCGAGGCCAGCAGATGGCAAACCAGCGCCAGGAGAAGGGTGCGCGGCAGGCGCTCTCCGACCACGTCGGCGACCGGTTTGTTGTAGTACAGGCTGTAGCCGAAATCGCCGCGGGTGATGATGCCACCGATCCAGTTGAGATACTGGAGAGGCAGCGGCTTATCGAGACCATGCTCGATGCGATAGGCCTTTGCCTGCGCGTCGGCCTCGGCGAAGGAGGCTCCACCCTGGTTGATCGCCTGCGAGCGGATGTAGTCGGCATAATCGCCCGGCGGCGCCTGGATGATGGCAAAGGTGGCCAGGCTCAAAATGGCGAGGACCGGGATTGCCGACGCTATGCGCGTGAGCAGGAATCGCAGCATGGACGGTTCGTTTCCTTGTCTCGCCGATCGCGCCCTTGGTTGCGTCCGGAGGTTGGTTTGTCCGGCCGCGCCAGCGGCGCGGCCGGAGGTCTCTCGGTCAGGGAGGTAAACCTAATTCATCGGCCCCTTCTCTCCGGGTTTGCCGGGCAACTCCTCGGGGAACAATTCGTATTTCGCCTGCTTGTCGGCCGCGACAAAGACCCTTTCGCGGATGATCGAATCTTCGGCCCAGTTGAACATGAAGATCGGCGTGCCCTGCGGAATGTTCGAGAAGCGCTTGTTGACGATCAGCGCGCCGGGATATTCCGTCAGGCCGACATTGTAGACGTGCTCCGTCGAGATCTTCTGGAATTGTTTCATCAGGCTGGCACGCTGGTCGTTGTCCTGCGTCGAGACGAACTTGTTGACGATATCGACGAGATCCTTTTCGAACGGCATCACATCGACCTCGCCGTTCTCCGGCGCCCGATGGTCCCAGCTGGTGCGCGGGCCGACCGGGGCAAGCTGCACGGTGTTCTGCACCACCGACGTCAGTTCCTGTTCGTTGCGCCGGACCAGCCAATCGAAGCGGCCCGAATATTGGGAAGCGTCGCGCTGGGTGCCGTTGAGGCCATTGAGCACGACCCGAAGCCCGAGCTTTTCCATCTGGGCGACGACGCCTTCGGCAAGGCTCTTGTCGGTCGTGTAGTCGTTGTTGACCAGCATCACGATCTCGACATTCTTGCCGCCGGCGGTACCGGAAGGAAAATTCACGAAGCCGTCGCCATCCGTATCCTTGAGGCCGGCCTTGGCGAGTTCCGCCTTGGCGCCCTCGAGGTCGAAGGGGTAGTAGACCGTCGACGCGCGGTCGTAGAAGCTGGTTCCTGACGACAGGCCGCCGGGATAGATGGCGGTGAACGGCCCCTTGACCAGCGAGTCACCGAGCGCCTTGCGGTCGAGCGCCATGGTGACGGCCTTGCGGAAATCCTCGTTGCGGTTCAGCTCGCGGATCGCCTGGCCGCGTTCGTCCGGATTGCCCCAGCCATTGGCGGAAAAATTAAAGCGCAGATTGTAGCCGATGAGCCGCGGGCCGAAAGCAAGACGGGCCGGTGCGTTCGCCTCTGCCGCACGCTTCAGCGAGGCGACGAAGTTTTCCGGCTGCTCCAGATTGGAAAAATCGGCCGCGCCGGCCACCGCCTGGACGTCGCGATCGGCCCAGGTCGACAGCTTGTAGTGCAGTTCGTTGAGATAGGGCAGCTGGTTACCCTTCTCGTCGACCTTCCAGTAATAGGGATTGCGGCGCATGACGATGATGTCGTCCGGCCGGTATTCGACCGGGACCCAGCCACCCATCACCGGTATGTTCATGAATTCCGGCGGGAAGGCATTCTTGAACTGATCGTAGGTGTTCTTCGAGTATTTCGGATGCTGCGGCTTCAGGATGTGCGCGGGGCCAGGACAGAAAGTGCCGTAGGCCATGGCATACAGATACTGCTTCGGGAAGGCATCTTTGAAGGTCCATTCGACGGTGTAGTCGTCGACCTTCTTCAGCGTCGTGCCGACGCCGAAGGTTTCCGGCGTGGCGCCGTTCAGCGGCGAGACGTTGGGATCGACCACCTCGTCGTCCCAGTAGAACATGACGTCGTCTGCATTGAACGGCACGCCGTCCGACCACTTCGCTCCTTCGATGAGGTGCATGGTCAGCCTGTGGCCATCGCTCGACCAGTCCCAGCTCCTGGCCAGGTTCGGCAGCGGCTCGGTGTCCTTGGCCTCGACCTGGAACAGCGGAGCGGTGCGCGTCAGGCATTCGGAGAGGCCGATGTCGATGCCGCCCCAGCCTTGCGTCTGACCGGCGCCGTAGTTCCAGCCTTCCGGCCGCCCGCCGATGACGTGGCGCATCGTATCGCCATAGACGCCGATGCCGTCCTGCATGTTGCCCTTCTTGTAGACCAGCGGCTCCTTCGGCAGCCTGTCTTTTACCGGCGGCAGCTTGCCGGTCTTGACGTATTTCTCGGTGACCCAGTCGGGCTCGTGATATTCGGGGAGCGCCTTGAACTCCAGGATCGAGTCTCGCGCGACATAGTTGATCTTGCCTTCGGCGGGAAACGGTGTCGGCGCCGGCGAAACCGTCGGTTCGGAAGCGTAAGCACCGAGTGCCGAGACCGAGACGCTCAGCGTCAGTCCGGCAGCAAGGCCGATATTGCGGAAATTCCTCACGGTCTCTCTCCCTCTTGTTTGTCCGGAGCGTTTGCACCCGCTCCGCTTCTCCTCGAATTCAAACGGTGTCGTGGCAGTGGATCCGCCTCCCCTGGATCCACCATCACCGCATGAATTTCCAGCCGGCCCGTCTCAGCCGGCCCGTCTCAGCCGGCTCGTCTCAGCCGGCTTGCTTCAGCGCGGCTTTTTCGGCGCGCAATTCCTCGATCGAGCGAACGCTGCGCCGTGCGGCGCCCGCCCACTCGCGGGTCTTCACCTGGGATGTCGACAGCCGCTCCCTGGCCGCCGGAACCGCATGGGCATATTGCGGCAGCCAGGCCGCCTGGGCGACGACCATTTCGTCGACCATCTGCCAGACTTCCTCCGGCGTCGAAACCGCGCCGACCAGCGGGTCATGCAGCACGGCGAGCTTCAGAAGATCGATGTCGCCTGATATCGCGGCATGCACCGACATGCGTTGGACGTTGATCGAAGCGATGCAGGTGGCGGCGCAGGCCTCCGGCAACGTGATGCCGGCGGCCATGTTGATGCCAAAACGGTCGACGAAGCCGGGCGACTCGATGATGGCATCCTGCGGCAGGTTGGTGATCACGCCATTGTTCTTGACGTTGAAGTGGCCGCGATAGATCCGGTTGGTCTCCAGCGCCTCCAATATGTGGCTGGCATGCTCGTTGGAGCGCTTCGCCCGGTCGATCGGCTTTGACGCCGCTTCGAGGAACTGCGGATATTCCGTCTCGAACCAGTTGCGGGTTTCGGTGGAGTAGCGGAGATAGCCGCCTGTCTCGCCGTGAATCCAGTCGGACATATCGATCCAGCGCGTGATCTCGTCGGGACGTTTGCGGTACCAGGGCAGATATTCGGAAAGATGGCCGTTGCTTTCGGTCGAGTAGACGCCGAAGCGCTTCAGAACGTCGATGCGCAGTTTCTCCTGCTGCGAATAGACCGGATGCGCCTCGAAGGCAGCCACCAGTTCGTCCTTGCCAATGGGGCGGCCGTTCAGGCGCAGGTCGATGAACCAGGTCTGGTGGTTGATGCCGGAACAGACATAATCGAGCTCCTGCGTGGACTTGGCGCCCAGCACCTCGGCGATCTGTTCGGCGCCGTGCTGGACGCCGTGGCAGAGCCCGACAGTGTCGACCTTGCCGTATTCGATCGCCGCCCAGGTGTTCATCGCCATCGGGTTGGCGTAGTTCAGGAATTTGACGTTCGTCTCGGCGACCTCGCGCATGTCCTTGCAGAAATCCAGGATCACCGGGATGTTGCGCTGGCCATAGAGAATGCCGCCGGCGCAGATCGTATCGCCGACGCATTGGTCGATGCCGTATTTCAGGGGAATGCGGATATCGTCGGCATAGGCTTCGAGACCGCCGACCCGCACGCAACTGATGACGTAGCGTGCGCCTTCGAGCGCCTTGCGGCGGTCGGTCGTCGCCGTCACCCTGGTCGGCAACCTATTTGCCTCGACGATCCTGTCGAGGATCGCCTTGATCATCTGAAGGTTGTGCTCGCTTACATCGGTGAGCGCAAATTCGATGTCCTTGAATTCGGGCACGCACAGGATGTCGGTGAACAATTTCTTGGTGAAGCCGACGCTGCCGGCGCCGATGATAGCGATTTTGAAACTCACCAGCCGCACCTCGTTCCATTTCGAATTGCAGGCAAGGAATGACAATGGGAAGCTGTTGCCACATGCCGTGGCATGTGTGCAGGACAAGCCGGAAACCGGCTCGCCAACCTCCCTGTCCGCTCCTCGACTGCGGATCTCTCTCGCTTTTCGACGGCGATTATGCGCTTATTCGCGAGCGCGACCAGAGAAGGATTATGCTTTCAAGGGTAATTTTGTGCTGCAGGATTTGATAAACAACGGACAGTCCATGCGCACGATCTCGCTGCCGCGCGGCCGCCAGCGCCTGCACGCCATGCCGACGAGCACGGGCTATGAAGTGCGCGAGGACGAGATCTACGACTGGGATGGGCGCAGGCGCGGCCAGACGCCGTTCACCGTGCTCCAACACACGATCAGCGGATCCGGGCGGCTGCGCTACGAGAACCGCAACTACCGCCTGCAGAAGAACGACACATTGCTGGTGCTGGTGCCGCACAACCACCGCTACTGGCTGGCCGGGGATGAGCGCTGGGAATATTTCTGGATTTCGATGAACGGCGAGGAGGCGCTGCGCATCCACAAGTCGATCCTCAGCGTCTCCGGTCCGGTATTTCGGCTGCAGCCGGCGACGATCGATCATCTTGCCGATTGCAGCCTGCGCCTGATCAAAGGCGCCGCTTCGCCGGGTGCTGCTTCGGCGGTCGCCTATGAGGCTGCGATGGCGCTCTATGACGATGTCTTCGGCTCCCATGCCTTTGCCGAAAAACAGAGCGCCATGCAGCCGGTCATCGATCACATCAATGCCAATCTCGACAGGCCGCTGCCGGTGGCGGACCTGGTCCAGATCAGCGGCCTCAGCCGGGCCCATTTCTCACGCTGTTTCGCCGAGAGCGAAGGCTTGCCGCCGGCCGAGTTCGTGCTGCAGCAGCGTCTGCAACGCGCGGCGAAGCTGCTGACCAAGGCGGATTTTCTGCCGGTGAAGGAGGTCGCCATCCTGTGCGGCTTCGAGGACGCGAACTATTTTTCAAAAGTCTTCCGCCGCTGCTACGGCATCACGCCGAGCCAATTCCGCACCACCGGCATGTATGCCAATTTGCGGACACCGGCCAGGCGTGGCGTCAGGGCGCCTGATGACGAGACCTGACGCCGCGACGGTTAAAAAGGCAGCCAGCTAGGCAGCGCGCCGACTGCCGCCATCCAGCCATTCGAGATCGGCTTGCGACAGCGTGATGTCGAGAGCGCGCAGGCTGTCGTCCAGCTCATCCAGCGTGCGTGGCCCCATCAGCGGGATGGATGGGAAGGGCTGAGCGAGCACATAGGCCAGCGCAATATGAATCGGGCTCTTGCCCAGTCTCGCGGCAAGTTCGACCGCCCGGTCGCGGCGGCCGAAATTCCGCTCGGAGTACCAGACCCGCACCAGTTCCTCATTGTCTTGCTTGTCCCGACCTGCGCGATCGGTGAAGAAGCCGCGCCCCTGACTCGACCAGGCGAAATTCGGCATCTGCCTGGATGTCAGCCAGGCCTTCCATGGATCCGTGGAGGACGTGACGCAGCCTGCCCAGATCGGCTCCAGCATTTCAGCCAGCGAGAAATTGTTGGACAGCGCGCCGGGCTTTTGCTTGCCGGTACGCTCGGCATAGGCAATTGCCTCATCCATGCGTTCCATCGTCCAGTTCGAGCCGCCGAACGGGCCGCGGATGCGGCCGGCCTTGACCTCACGATCCATCGCATCGACGAATTCGCCGACCGGCACATCCGGATTGTCGCGGTGCATGAAATAGACATCGACATGATCGGTCTGCAGGCGTTCGAGCGACTGGTCGAGCTGCTTGCCGATCACATCGGGATAGCACAGCGGCGAGTGCGCGCCCTTGGCGATGACCACCGATTGCGCGCGCACGTCACGGTTTTTCAACCACTCGCCAAGCAGCTTCTCGGTATAGCCGCCGCCATAGACATAGCCGGTATCGAAGAGATTGCCGCCGGCCTCGAAAAAGGCATCGAGCAGGATCGAGCCTGAGGAAAAGGTACGGAAATCCTCGAAGCCGAGCGCCACCACCGACGCCGGCTTCGACAGGCCAGGAATGGTGCGCTTGGCGATCGCCGTGCCGCCGGACCGCAAAGGCCGGCCGGAGATGGTGTTGGTACGCTGGTGGGCTTTCTCGATCCCGTATTCGAGGCCGGCGGCCGCCCGCCATTTGTCCAGCACACGCAAGGTGCCGAGGCTTTCCGCCCATGCCATGCCAGGCCAGGCGAATTCTTGGCCGCCGGCGCGGATGGCCTCGCCGGCTGCGTCGACCTCGAAGGAATAGACATGGCGCTTCTCTTCGACGCTGATGGTCTGGCGCGCGCCGGTGGATGCGATGATGTCGATCCGGCCGAGGCCGACGTCGCGGTTGCCGCCGGCGAACCAGAAGTCCGGCACTTCGATACGGCCCTTTGTGCCCAGGATGCGCAGCACATTGTCCTGGTTGAGCGAAATGCTGCAGGAGACTTCGGCGACAATGCCGCTTGGGAAATGCAGCAGCGCGGACGCCCATTCGTCGACGCCGGACTGGCCCAGATGGGCGGTGCCGACCACCTTGTCCGGCTCAGCGAAAGGTTGTCCGAGCGCCGCGCCGGCAATCAGCCGAACCATCGAGACGGGATAGCCGCCGACATCGAGAATGCCGCCGCCGGCGAGATCGTTGGCATAGAGCCGGTGCTGCGGCATGAAGCCCGGCATGGCGAAGCCGAAGCTCGACTTGATCATCCTGATGTCGCCGATGACACCGGACCTGATCAGGTCCACCAGCTTCAGCGTCTGCGGGTGCAGCCGGTACATGAAGGCTTCGCCGAGGAATGTGCCGGCCTTGCGCGCGGCATGCATCATGGCGTCGGCTTCGAAGGCGGTCAGCGCAAGCGGCTTTTCGCACAGCACATGCTTTCCGGCCTCAGCCGCCTTGATCGCCCATTGCGCATGACCGGGATGCGGTATCGAAATGTAGATGGCATCGATGTCGGGATCGGCGAGCAGCGCGTCGTAGCCGTCGAGAATGCGGGCGCCAGGAAAACTCTCGGCGAGGCCGGGCTTGGCGGGATTTCGCGCGCCGATGGCGACCAGCTTTCCGGTGCGCGAAGCGGCCACGCCACCGGCAAAGGACTGGGCGATGCTGCCCGGGCCGAGGATGCCCCAGCGAATGGGCGTGGTTGCAGTCATTGTCATTCTCCTTGAAGGCTGGAAAGGGCCGGCGGTCAGCGCAGCCGCAGTCCTTTTTCGTCGAACAGGTAGGATTTGCGGATGGAAACGGTGATCTCTGATGTGTCGGGAACCTTCGTCGCGTCGCGCTGGATCACCACGTCGTCACCGTTGGCCGTTCTGGCGTAGAGGAAACTTGTGCCGCCCAGGTGCTCGACCACGTCGATGGCAACCACTAGGTCGGCGTCGCCCTCTCCGGCATTGCCGAAATGTTCGGGCCGCACGCCGACAATGACCTTGCTGCCGATTTTTGGGCTGCCCATTTCAGGTGCAGCGCCGGTCAGCGGTTGCGTGATGCAGGTCTTCTCCTGACCCGCCAGCTCGACCACGACACCACGCGCATCGTGCCCGACGACCCGGCCTTTGATGAAGTTCATCTTCGGCGAGCCGACAAAGCCCGCGACGAACTGATTGTCGGGGTTGTCGTAGAGATCGAGCGGCCGGCCGATCTGCTCGATATGGCCGGCGCGCATCACGACGATCCTGTCGGCGAGCGTCATCGCCTCGGTCTGGTCGTGCGTGACATAGATCATTGTCGTGCCGAGCTCCTTGTGCAGCCGGGAGATCTCGACGCGCATCTGGACGCGCAATTCGGCGTCGAGGTTGGAGAGCGGCTCGTCGAACAGGAACACCTGCGGTTCGCGCACGATGGCGCGGCCGATGGCGACGCGCTGGCGCTGTCCCCCGGAGAGTTTTTTCGGGCGCCTGTCCATCAATTCGCTGATGCGCAGGATCTCGGCCGCCCGCTTCCCCCGCCGTTCGGTGTCGGCCTTTGGATTGCCGGTCATGCGCAAGCCGAAAGAGAGGTTCTGTTCGACGCTCATATGCGGATAGAGCGCGTAGGACTGGAACACCATGGCGATGCCACGGTCGGCCGGCTCGACATCGTTGACCACCTTGCCGCCGATGGCGATCTCGCCGCCGCTGATGTCCTCGAGCCCGGCGATCATCCTGAGCAGCGTCGATTTTCCGCAGCCGGAGGGCCCGACGAAGACGACGAACTCGCCGTCCTTGATGTCGATGCTGGCGCCATGGACGACCTCGAAGACACCGAAGCGCTTGACGACATTGTTGAGCGTGACCGTTGCCATGCTGCCCCTTACTTGACCGCGCCGGCGGCGATGCCGGCGATGAAATGGCGCTGCAGCAGCACGAAGACGACGAGCATCGGCACCGTCAGCATCACCGCGCCCGCCATGATGCCGCCCCATGACACCTTGGTGAGGCCGATCAGCGTGCCGAGCGCCACCGGCGCCGTCATCGAACCCGGCTGGCTGTTGATCAAAAGCGGCCACAGATAATTGTTCCAGGAGGCGAGGAACAGGATGATGGCGAGTGCGGCCAGCATCGGCCGCGCCAAAGGCAGCGCGACGAAGAGGAAGATGCGCCATTCCTTGACGCCTTCGACGCGCGCAGCATCGAAGAGGTCGTCCGGCATCATCGAAAAACTCTGCCGCATGAACAGCACGCCGAGCGAATTGAACAGCGGCGGCACGATCAGCGCCACCCAGGTGTTGGCGAGCTTGAAGTCGCGCGCCACCATGATGAATTGCGGGATCAGCACGACCGCATAGGGAAGCGTGATGGTGCCGAGGATGATGGCGACAACCACGCCCTTGCCGAAGAACTGGTAGCGGGCCAGCGCCCAGCCGGCCATCGACGTCAGCAGCACCGACAGGATGGTGTAGGTCACCGCCACCGAGACCGAAATGCCGATGGCGCCGACGAAGTTCGTGTCACGCTGCAGATTGTTGAAATTGTCGATGAAATTGCCGTGCGGCAAAAGCTCGATGCCGGGGCTGAAGATGCCGTTGTCCGGCATGGTCGAGAACACGATCATCATCCACAGCGGAAACAGCCAGATCAGCGCCAATGGCGTCAGGAACAGATGCAGAGCGATGCTGCGTCCCAGTCTGGCGGAGGAGCGCGAACTCATTTCGGTTCCCTCGTCAGCCACAGCTGCGCCAGCGTGATGGCGATCGCCAGCCCGGCCATGGTGTAGGCGACGGCCGACGCATAGCCGAAATTGAGCGACCTAAAACCCTGGCGATAGAGCAGCAGGCCAAGCGTCTCCGTACCGCCGCCAGGTCCGCCGCGTTCGGTGATCAGGAACGGCTCGGTGAACAGCTGCATGGTGCCGATGATCGACAGCACAAGACAGAATACGATGACCGGCTTCAAGAGCGGCAGGGTGATGTAGAAGAACTGCTTGAGCTTGCTGACGCGGTCGAGCGTCGCCGCTTCGTAGACATCTTCGGGAATGGACTGCATGCCGGCGAGCAGGATGATGGCGTTGTAGCCGGCCCAGCGCCAGGTCACCGCGATCATGATCAGCGCCATCGCCGGCGTGACGTTGGAAAACCAGTCGATCTTGGGCAGGCCGATGCTGTTCAACAGCTTGTTGATGATGCCGAAATCGAGGTTGAACATCAGCCGGAACACCGCCGAATAGGCGACCTCGCCGACCACCACCGGGGCGAAGAAGGCAAAGCGGTAGAGGCCCCGCGCCTTGAGCAGGGGCGAGTTCAACAGCACCGCCATGACAAGCGCCAGCGAGATCATCACCGGCACCTGGATGACAAGGATGAGCAGCGTGTTCTTCAGGGCGTTGAAGAAGGCCGGATCGCCGATCAACCGGCCCCAGTTGAAGCCGGGCGCGAACCGCCACGGCACGGTACGCGTCGCCTGAAAGGAGATCATGAAGGAGCTGATGATCGGCCATACCCAGAAAATCGCGAAGATCAGCAGATAGGGCGTGAGGAAGCGATAGGCCGTGGCGTTGCGATTGCGCATTTTTGCCTCCTTCCCTTTTGCTTTCCGCCCGTTCGGGTGGCGTGTCGGTATTCAATCTTCGAGGTCTGCGCCGCCCCTCACCTGCCTGCCGGCATCCTCTCCCCGTATAGTGACGGGGAGAGGGGCGCTGTCAT
>NZ_RZTB01000240.1:0-2513 GCF_003997735.1 Mesorhizobium sp. M7A.F.Ca.MR.148.00.0.0
CCGTTTTCAGCCCGTCGAAAGCATCGCCAAAAGACGTCACGTCGCCTTTCGACGGTTCGTTGGTGCGCACGACCCCGTCGGTTATGTCCGCCGTCTGGCAGCCGGCAAGCATTATCAACAGACAGGCTGCCGCCGCGATAGCCCTCTTCATACAGATTCCCCCAAGGGTCTCGGACCTCATATTAGAATCAGATCATACACGCAACTAGAAGAAAATGCCCCTCATGCGGATGATCACCGGGAGCATGATAACCATCATAACCACAGGGAAGATACAAAGCCCCAACGGAATCATCATCTTCACAGGCAGAGAATTGGCGCGTTCCTCTGCACTCAGAATTCTCTGGCTGCGCATCTCTTCGCTGTAAACGCGCAAAGCGTCCGTCAGGCTGGTGCCGAGTTCTTCCGATTGCCGGAACAGTATGGCCAAAGCCCGCGCCTCATCGAGTCCGATGCGGTCAGCAAGTTCTCGCAGTGCTTCCCGCAGCGGCTTGCCAGCGCGCAACTGCAAATTCATGATCGCTAGCTGGATGCCGAGCCATTTGTGGGTGCCGGCCAGTTCGCTGCTCACGCGCTCGACTGCCGCCTCCAGGCTCATGCCGGCGTCGGCACAGGTGATCATCATGTCCATGAAATCGGGAAAGCCCCGACGATAGATTTCCTTCTGCGCATTCTCGAAGCGATCGAGCATGACGCTTGGAATCACGATGCAGGCGAGCCCGAACAGGCCAGCCCCGGCAAAGCCTATGAAACCGGGCAAGGAAGGCGGGAGCACTCGAGTCAGGACCGCATAGACAGCCAGAAATCCTACACAGACCGCACCAAGCCGCGACAGGGTGTAGATGAGCGGGGCGCTGCGCTGGTAGAAGCCGGCGCGGAAAAGTTTCGCTTCAAGGGCATTTGGCTCGTCCCGCTCCTTCTCGATCGATCGAAAATATGCATCGACCGGTCGCTGCGCTGCGATCTTGGCGAGCTGCTCCTGTCCGACCAGCGAACGGCGATCGGCGATACCTTCGGCGAGCAAGCTTTGTGCGACCAACCTTCGTGTTTGGAGAGCGGGCAAAAAAACAAGAGCGCCGAACAGAAAAAGTGCCGCCGCCGCCAGAAAGACGGAGGCGGAGACCAGAACACTGAGATCTTGAATAGTCGAAAACAAGTCTATGCCTCGTCCTGCTAGAAATCGAAACTGACCATTCGATACATGATATAATCACCCAGCAGCGCCCACAGCCCAAAAATCAGGAACACCGGCATGACCACCGGGTCATGCCAAACCTTGCCGTAGTAGGCTGGAGCAGTGAGCTGAAGGAGCAGAAAAATCACGAGCGGGAATAGGGAGATAATCCATGCAGACACCCGACCCTCGGCGGAAAGCGCCTTGATCTTCATCCTGAGTTTCTGCCTTTCGCGCAGCACCGACGAAAGATTGGACAAGATTCCGGTCAGATTGCCGCCCGTCTTGGACTGGATCGACAGCGATACCGAAAGCAGATGAAGGCCGTCGAAGCCGACACGCTGCGAAAGCTTTCGCACGGCTTGCTCGATACTGAGGCCAAAGGTGATTTCATCGGAGACAATGCCGAACTCGGTGCCGAGCGGATCCGGCATCTCGCGCGCGACGAGACCAACAGCGACCGAAGCTGGATGTCCGGCCCGCAGTGAACGAACGATCATGTCGAGTGCATCAGGGAGCTGTTTGGCGAATTTCCGGATTCGCCTATTGCGAGCCCGGCGAAGAATCAGAAGCGGCAACACAAATCCGACGGCCCCAAAAGCCATGGACGACACCAATGTCGAGAAACCCAGCACGATCGACAGCAGCAACGCCAGCACCAGCCCTGCTAAAAGGAATGCCGCGGCGAAAGACAGCGGATTTCCGGTAATTCCGGATTGGGTGTAGAGCCTGTTCAGTCCGACCAGACCAAAAAGAAAGTCCCCCGATTTCGACAGCCCGCGTTCGCGCAGCAACACTTGCAGGGTCTGTTCAGCCGAAACGTCATCAGTCAATCGCCTCAATCGATGGTTGATCGCGCCAATCCGTGAACGGCGTTTGGCAAAGGAAAGATACATGGCCTCGCCGGCGAGAATTACCGACGCCGCCGCGAGCACGTAGATGAAATAGAGCAAAGCCTGACCGGTCGGCATCAGAGGGCAACCTGCGGGTTGAAGGCATCCTTGGCAAAATGATGGCCAAGCGTCGCGGCCTCCGGAGCGAAGCGCGGACGGACACCGGTTGCGCGAAAATCTCCGATGACTTTGCCTTCGGCTGTGACCTCTCGGCGAACGAAGTGATAGATTTCCTGGAGCTGCACGACATTGCCTTCCATGCCGGTCAGTTCCGATATTGAGGTGACGCGCCGGCCGCCGTCCGAAAGACGCTGTGTCTGGACGATGATATCGATGGCGGAGGCGATCTGCGCCCGGATGGATTCGTGGGTCATCGGCATGCCGGCCATGCCGACCATCTGTTCCAGCCGCGAGATCGCATCGCGCGGCGTGTTGGCATGGATTGT
>NZ_RZTB01000241.1:0-2190 GCF_003997735.1 Mesorhizobium sp. M7A.F.Ca.MR.148.00.0.0
GCCTCGATGACGGCGTCGCCGCCCTCACCCAGCTCGGTCTGATCAAGGCCGCCTGAGGCGATCAGGCAAAACGATCGTTCGGGCCAGGCGGCGTCAATGCCGCCTGGCCTCATTGCTTACTGGCTCGGCGCCATTGCGTGCTCGCATGACACTTTCGGGTTCATGTCGGCGAACGTACCTGTCGGGTTGCCTTTCCAGGCCCAGACATGCAGTTCGTAGAATTCACCCAGGCCATAGCGGTTGGGGGCGCTGTTGAAGTTGAACAGCTGGCCGTCCAACGATGCCGGTCCTTTCGAAGTGATGTACTCGACCGCCACCAGCTTCAGCGCGCCATCGGCCATCGGCTCGTACATCACGGCTTCGGGACGGGCGATGTCGATCTTGTCGTCGTTCAGATACCGGCCGTTGACATAGTGAATGCCCATGGCGCCGCCGGTGATGCCGCTGGCACAGGGAATAGGCGAATAGCCCTCTGACACCGCTGTCTTGACGTCGACGAACCGGCTGTTGGCAGCCCGCACCTTGTCGGCCAGCGGGTTGGAGCCGGAGGCAGCTTCGGCCGGCTCCTGATGCGCCTGCGCGAGGGTAGTGCAGATAGCCAGCATGGTCCCCGCCATAAGAAGTCCGCTGCGAAAGTTTGATGTCATCTTCATTCCATTCTTCTTGAAAAAGCACAGCTGACCGGCCGCCGAAAATACGGAGGCCCGGCAGGCAAGCGCTGTGGCTGTTGTTGCTTGGAAATCCCGAAATCGATGCGACGACTACCGGGAAGGATCATCCCTTCGGCAGATACGGGATCGTTCCGGCCAGATCCGTGTTGTCGATCATCTGGAAACGGCTGTCGCTGCCGCCCTGACGGGCCGACACGAAGGGCGCGTAGGCAGGGTCGGTGGTGAAGGCGCGCGCCGCCGCTTCCGACGGGAACGCCATCAGCGCGATCAGCGTGGTATCGAGCGGCTTGCCTTCGAGGGTCTTCACATTGCCGCTGCGCGACAGATATCTGCCGCCATGCTTGTGGACGAGATCGTGCACCGAGGCGGCGTAGGCCGGCACCCACTGCGGGTCGTTTATCTTGATGTCTGCGATAACGTAGGCGGTCATGGTAGTCTCCTGGTTGCGGTACACAGGGTATCCCGTGGAACCGACCAAGGGCTCGCATGGCAAGGCACCCGCCAACCAGTCCGCGATCTGTACCGGGGCAGTACAGTTTCCGTACTGGCCGCTTCATTCATGAAGGCCTAATATTCGGTCAGGTTTGAGGGAGAGGCACCAATCATGAGCCAGCATGGATACAAACAGTTCTGCCCGCTATCGATGGCCGCCGAGGTGCTGTGCACCCGCTGGACGATGGTGCTGATGCGCGAACTGGTGGCCGGCTCGACCCGCTTCAACGACCTGCGCCGCGGCGTTCCCAAAATGTCGCCGACCCTTCTGTCGCAACGGCTGAAGGAACTTGAGATCGCCGGGATCGTCGAGCGCAAGGAAGTGCCGGGCGAAAAAGGCATATCCGAATATCGGCTGACGGAGGCGGGCCGGGATTTGCGCCCGGTCGTCGAGGCAATGGGCTTCTGGGGGCAGAAATGGGTCGAGTCCCGGCTGTCGCTGAAGAACCTCGATCCGTCGCTGCTGATGTGGGACATGCGGCGCAATCTGAACCCCTCGCCGCTGCCCGAGGGGCGTACGGTGATACAATTCCTGTATCAGGACCTGCCGGCATCCAAACGCTCATGGTGGCTGATCGTCGAGAAGCACGGTGAGGTCGATCTGTGCTGGTACGATCCGGGCTTCGATGTCGATCTCTACGTCTCGACCGACCTGCACACGATGACGGCGATCTGGATGGGATTGCTGACCGTCGAGAAGGCCGGTGCGAAAATTGCCCTGACCGGCGACCAGGCCATCGGCAGAAAGATGCAGACGTGGCTCGGGCTCAGCCCGTTCGCGGTCGAGCCCAAGCGCGCGGCTTAGGAGGGCCAGCGGGCGCTTGTCAGGAAACGGGTGGCGAGACCGGCTTTTGGCGGCTTCAATGCCGGCCATGTTCATCACCCTGGCCAAGAATCTGAAATCCACGCCGCTGCAAGTCGCCGACGATCCGCGCTGGGCGCGCATTGTTGCGCGCGACAAATCGGCCGACGGCGAATTCTGGTATTCGGTGGCGACGACGGGCGTCTATTGCCGCCCTTCCTGCCC
>NZ_RZTB01000241.1:2200-2481 GCF_003997735.1 Mesorhizobium sp. M7A.F.Ca.MR.148.00.0.0
TGGTCGCCGCTGCCTGCCGCAGGATCGAGCAGGGCGAAGAAGAACCGTCGCTGGCTGAACTGGCTGATGCCGCCGGCCGCAGCGCTGGTTACTTCCATCGTATCTTCAAGGCTGTCACCGGGCTGACGCCGAAGGACTATGCCGCCGCGCACCGCGCCGCCCGGGTCCGCCAAGGCCTGGAAGACGGCGCAAGCGTGACGACGGCGATCTACGATGCCGGCTTCAATTCAAGCGGACGTTTTTACGAGAAATCCACCGGGATGCTCGGCATGACGCCGACG
>NZ_RZTB01000242.1:0-2351 GCF_003997735.1 Mesorhizobium sp. M7A.F.Ca.MR.148.00.0.0
TTCAAACGGCTGTCGCCCTAACGATCTTTGGTGTGCCGACTACAAGGGCGAGTTCATGCTCGCCGATCGGCGCTATTGCTATCCGCTGACCATCACCGACTTCGCCAGCCGTTATCTCATCGCCTGCGAGGCGCTCTCGACCACCAAGGAAGCCTATGCCTTCACCGTGTTCGAAAGCGTTTTCAAACAGTTCGGCCTGCCCAGCGCGATCAGGACCGACAATGGCGTTCCCTTCGCCAGCCCCAACGCGCTGTTCAATCTCAGCAAACTGTCGGTCTGGTGGCTGCGCCTGGGCATCGACATCGAGCGCATCAAGCCGGGCTGTCCGCAGCAGAATGGCCGCCATGAGCGCATGCACCTCACCCTCAAGAAGGAGACCACCAAACCGGCCGGCGCCAATTTCCTTCAACAGCAGGCCAGGTTCGATGACTTCATCGACGAGTTCAACTCAGAACGCCCGCACCAGGCGCTCGACATGGACTGCCCAGCCGAGCGCTACACGCCCTCAACGCGTCCCTACACCGGCTTGCCCGATCTCGACTACCCGTTTCACGACAAGGCCGTCACCGTCACCACCTGCGGCCGCATCTGCTATAACCGCAAGAAGATCAACCTCAGCCTTGTCTTTGCCGGCCAGACCGTCGGAATCAAACAGGTCGAGGACCATATCTGGCTGGCTAGCTTCATGGACTATGATTTGGGATATTTCGACGATGAGACATGCAGGCTCGAACCACTCCAGAACCCCTTCGGGCCAAAAGTGTTACCCATGTCTCCGGTATAAACCGTAACCTATGTGTCCGGAACGGACCGTCAGTAATCTGGCGCACCCGACAGGATTCGAACCTGTGACCTCTGCCTTCGGAGGGCAGCGCTCTATCCAGCTGAGCTACGGGTGCTTTCAGGATCGACGATCCGGAAAACGAACCAGCCGGTGAACCGGCAAGTCACGGCTTCTTAGCGGAAGCCGGGGCGGGCTTCAACGGGCAATCGGAGATTGGCGGCATCGGTGGCTCGGGACAGGCTGATTAGGTTCGCGTTCCGATCACCCCGTCGCATTCAGCCTGACTGGGGCATCAACTCGCCTATAGGATCTTCTTTTCCAAAGCACGGGAAATTGAACTTGCGATTAGGTATCGATCTGTTTCAGCTTGAAACGCGGAGGCAAGTATTCGAAGACGACCTGCGTCCTTAACGCTGTAAGCAACACCCACATCCATGGCCCGCTGGATCGCTCTTAACCCCCAGTATTGGACAAAAGGTTGCTTCGCGATTTCGACAGCCTCAATCAGTCCGCTGATATCAACCGCCTCTGGAAATGCAAAAGCATATGCAATAGCCCCCAGCTGCTCGCCGGCCTCCTTGCTTCGTAGAGCTTCATTGTGCTGCGGCCAGTTTCTCCCAAGCCTGCTGGCTTCCTGCAGCATCTGACCAAACAACTTGTCCATGGCGGCAGTCCGAGCCGGCCCTTTCGGCATACTCCCTCTAACTGCTGCATAGTCCTTCGCCAAGTCCACTAACCGTTGGGCCGACCCACCTCGGTTTGTGGCTTCGAAACCGTGTTCAGCTCCGGAAAGAAGCGCCATATCTTGCGACCGAAGGGCAATCTTGGACGCGGACGCGACCTCGTCCTTCGCTTCTTGAACCTCTTGCTTGAGTTCACGCAACTCCGTTTCAATCAAGCCTGGAATGGATATCTTGGAAACGATCGGAGAGAGCCATGGGACGATCGCCACTATGATCAGAGCAACGCTAACCGAATCTATGCGCTCGAAAAGTGCTGGGAACGCTATGCGAAGCACTATGGCAATAAGCGCTCCGGCAGTAATCGCTATGCGAAGCCCACTATGTGAGGCCGCAGTGGTTGTCGTCGCTTTTGGTCCCATGCATCCCCTCAAAACATGCGCTCTTAGCCAGCCATGGACGGGCCTTAGTTCACCAATAGCATATTATCCAGCTGTATTTGTCTCGCTGACAGGATCAATTATCAGACATACATATTGCTCCTAAACTAGCTTCATTGAGCTGCGCAACCGTTCGTAGAAATGGTCAATTAAGCTGCGAACCAGCCGGTGAACCGGCAACTCACGGCTTCTTAGCGGAAATCGAGCGGGCTCAGCCCCGCACTGTGCCCACTTCACTCCCCGGCCTCACTCTTCACCGCTCGCCTTCCGCGCACCGCCCGCTTCGGCTTCTTCGCGCCCGCCAGTTCGTGCATCGCATCCAGCTGCATCTGCTGCATCTCGGCCAGGCGCGTCCATTGGCGCGAGATGAGGTAGTCGAGCTTTTCGTGCAGATGGCGCACTTCGAGCTCGGCCTTGAGGTTGACGCGGTAGTCGTTGAAGGAGCGC
>NZ_RZTB01000243.1:0-2344 GCF_003997735.1 Mesorhizobium sp. M7A.F.Ca.MR.148.00.0.0
GACGCTGTCGGGCGCTGCCGCGGTGGCGGAGGCGATTGCGGCGCTGAAGGCGGGGAGCCTGGAGGTTCGGCCGCTGCAGGAGTATTTTGCCTGAGGATTTCCCGACAAATCAGTTAGCGCCCGGCCATATCCGCCATACTCCCGCGATGCATCCTGGTGGGCCGCTCTACGGCGGACGATGAATTCTCGGTTCCGGAAATAATCGCCTCTACCGCTTTGAAAACCAAATCAAATGCAGAAAACGCTTCATCCGGCAATTGTGGAACTACAATCCTGGCAAATGCTATTTTAGAGCTCTCATCAATTGCCTGAACTTCTGTGCCGCCGGCCAACGGAACGCGAACTGTTTCGCTTCCTAGCCTTCTAGAGGCCATCAAAGGGGTAAGTACAAGCCGGCGATCATCCACCACCGTATCCAAATACTCATCCGCAAACAGAAATTCGATCGGAAGATTTTCGTTTGCAGCACATAACTTTCTAAAATCCGGGACGGGCAACAGAAGTCCAAATGACCGCCCATTCTTAGAGGTTTTTACGTCTGAAAAAAAGTCATTCGCTACAAAATTGTTGTCTAGTTTCCACTCTTTTGTCCCGCTCTCGTCCCGATCAAATAAACCAATCACAACATGCGGATTATCAGCGCTGACAGCTTTGAGGCATAGCGACAATTTAGAAGCGCCAGCGGCGCCCCCGGCACTGCCGTCGCTCGTATCACAACTCTTAATACGAAAAACCTGCTTTGTCTTTCGAAGACGTTTCCATGCTTCAGAAAGAAGCATCTCGTCCGTTTTGCCTTCAGTGAGCAATATCGGCATTTTTATCTCTAGAAGCTCCGCACGGACTTTGTCGATCTCTTCCTTAAATTTTATGATTTCGGCCTGCTGCTTTGAGTAGGACTCAAGCGCTTTGGCTACTGCGGGCAAATAAAAGCCTTCGCCGATCGCAGCTGCAGGATCGAATCGTTCCAGATTCTTTCCCTGTACAATTGTTGCCCCACCCGCCTCAGATTCCCTCGTCACATAGAATTTGGTTATTCTAGCAGAGGTCAGATTGTAGAAAGAAGGGCTATGCGTTGTAATGAATATTTGGACCCCTTCTCCCGTAGCAATTTTCAGAAGGCGGACAGCCTCCGCTTCCGCCGCCACAAAATCCAACGAGTTTTCCGGCTCTTCGAATCCCCAAATATGAAACTGAAAGCGGTCTCTTTTTGAGATAAAATTTAGCAACTCGGGAATATGTCTAGCCTTTATCCCATCGCCTCTCTGCGTTGTAAGGGACTTTGAAATACCCCCTGCATTGCTGATTGTTTCAAAATCTAACGTTTGGAACAATTCATCCATTTTGCTGGGGGATGAGATCTTGGTTTCATGAGCTATTTCTTTTGGAAGTTCTGAAAAGAGGCTACTCGTCAGACCCTGAACTCTGCCAGCGAAGTCTCCCACTGTGGACAAGAATTCCTCAGATTCGGATAGAGTTTCATAAATATTAAAAAGTAGACTTCTAAAAATCGCAGGATCTTTTATCGCTGGTATGTAGATAAATCTAAATAAGTTTAGAAATCTTGTAACAATATGTCTTTGGTTCTCGCGGATATGAGATGAAACTTCTTCATGGTAATCGTCACCTCGGGAAACCGTCCATTGCCTCTTCACATAGAACCGCTCGCCAAGCGATCTTTGATAATTTTTTGGCGTTGCAAAGGTAATTTTCACATATATGAATTTTCTGACGTCATCTGAGCTTTGAGATTCAGTTAGCCGCTTATCTGAGAAGTCTATGCCGAAATTATAATCATTTATGTGGTCGGTTTTGTTATTAAAAAACAGATTTAGAGCTCTAACTATGTTAGATTTTCCGACGTCGTTCTTTCCGAAAATTATATTTAGGTCGTTACACTTGTACAGAGTTACTTTGTAAAAACTCCGGAAATAGGCGATCTCAATTTCTTGGATAAGATTCACGGCCAGCTCCCCCAACTTAGTACCCGCGAGAGACTACTACATTTTTTAGCCGTCGAACAACGGGACGCCACGGAGACAAACACTAGGTTCACTCACCCAATTCGGCCTGCCTTCGCGGGCACAACTGCGTAACTTCATAAGGGAACTCACGCCACAGCCACGCACTCGATCTCGATATCAAACTCCATCGGCCATGACGCCACCGGCACAAAACTTCGCGCCGGCGGATTGGTCGAAAAATACTTCGCATAGATCCGGTTGATGGCGTTGTAGAAGCCGGAATTGACGGCGTAGATGCGCACCATCACCACATTGTCCAGCGAGGTGCCCGCCGATTCCAGGCAATGTTTGAGCGCCTTCAGCGACGCCTCGGTCTGCACCTC
>NZ_RZTB01000244.1:0-2326 GCF_003997735.1 Mesorhizobium sp. M7A.F.Ca.MR.148.00.0.0
GATGTCCCTCGTTTGGACAAGAATGGACAAACTGCCCAATTCCGTCCAATGACCCACAGATAAGTTGAGAAAGTATCTCAATGTCGACAGGCGGGGACTTTCCTGATGAGCAGAACTTACCGGATGAAGGCGCTTCTGGCGGCCAGCGTCGCCGCAGCCGCGATGATCCCGCCAATGGCCGCGTTCGCACAGTCGGTGCAAACCAGCACCCAGCTTGAACCGGTGGTGGTCGAGGGCGAGGCCGGCGACGGCGCGACCGGACCGGTTAAGGGCGTCGTCGCCAAAAAAAGCAGGACCGGCTCCAAGACGGCGACCGACATCAAGGACATCCCGCAATCCGTGTCGGTGGTCGGCCGTCAAGAGATCGACGACCAGGGCGCACAGAAAGTCGACGAAGCCTTGCGCTACACGGCCGGGGTGTTCGCACAGCCCTTCGGCCCGGACAGCGACACCAACTGGCTGTTCATCCGCGGTTTCCAAGCCACGGCTGATGGCACCTACATGGATGGGCTGCAGCTGTTCAGCTACGCCTTTGGCGGCTTCTACGTCGACAGCTTCGGCCTCGAGCGAGTCGAAGTGCTGAAAGGACCGGCGTCCGTACTCTACGGCGGCAGCAATCCCGGCGGTCTGGTCAACTATGTCAGCAAGCGGCCGGACTTCGAACGCACGCGCTATGTCGAGACTGGCGTCAACGACGCAGGCAATGTCTATCTCGGCTTCGACATTGGCGACGTGGCCAAGGACGGCGCGGTCAGCTACCGGATGACGGGCAAAGTCGCCGGCGG
Source organism: Mesorhizobium sp. M7A.F.Ca.MR.148.00.0.0 (assembly GCF_003997735.1). Lineage (NCBI taxonomy): Bacteria > Pseudomonadati > Pseudomonadota > Alphaproteobacteria > Hyphomicrobiales > Phyllobacteriaceae > Mesorhizobium > Mesorhizobium sp. M7A.F.Ca.MR.148.00.0.0. The sequence goes on from NZ_RZTB01000244.1 coordinate 786, forward strand.
CGATACCTACAGCGACCTGCAAAATGGCTGGCGCGGCTTCATCTCGCCAAGTATTACGTGGAAGCCGGACGAAGCAACCACGCTGACCATCCTGGCCAATTACAGCCACATCGACGAAAACCACAATGGCGGCAGCTTCCTGCCCTATAGCGGGACGGTGACGGACCACATTGTGGACGGCGTGAATTATGGCCGCATCGACCCGGATGCGAATTTCACCGAGCCGAGCGTCGATCTCTACAAGCGGGAACAGGGCTCGATAGGCTACGAGTTCGAACACACATTCGACAATGACTGGACGGTGCGCTCCAACACTCGTTTTAGTGCCGCTTCCATCAACGAAGTCAGCGTCTATCCCAACGGCTGGTCCCGAGATACGAATCCTGCAGCGAGCCCCACTGCGCTGGATCGCATCAATTTCGACCATGACACCGACGCGATGACATTCCTGTCGGACCTGCAGATCGAGGGCAAGGTGGAGACCGGGCCAGTCGAACACACGCTGCTGGCCGGCATCGACTACAAATATTACAACATCGACCAGGTGCAGTCGTCGGCGGAATTTGGGCTTACTCCGCCAATCGACGCGTTCGACCCCGTCTACGGTTCGCCGCTGACGCCCCGCGTCAGCTATCTTAACCAGGACCTGACGCAGAAGCAGCTCGGTTTCTATGCGCAAGACCAATTGCGTTTCGGCGATGGCTGGCTGGTGACGCTGAATGGGCGATATGATCGCGGCTGGCTCGATGCCGACAATCGCCCGACCTATTACACGGAGAAATTCAATCTCCCGGTCATTGATTTGAGCCAGACCGTCGGCGACTTCTCCGGGCGAGCTGGGCTGGCCTATGAATTCGACAACGGCGTCACCCCCTATGTCAGTTTTGCCACCTTCTTCAACCCAATCATCGGCACGACTGCGACCGGCGACTTGTTCAAGCCGGAGACAGGCCAGCAATACGAGGTTGGGGTCAAATATGTGCCGACCTTCATCGACGGCCTGTTCACCGTGTCGCTCTTCGACCTCACCCGTCAAAATGTGGCTTCGAACGTTGACGCATTCGCGCAGATCCAGACCGGCGAAGTACGCTCGCGGGGCATCGAACTCGAAGGCAAGGTAAATGTCACCGAGGACTTCCGGGTGACGGGCGCATTCACTGCCTACGACATCAAGATCCTCAAGGACGTGGACGCATTCAAGGACGATACCGGTATCTCGGTGATCGGCAAAACGCCCTTCATCGTGCCCGAAGTCATGGCTTCCGCCTCGGTCGACTATACGTTCCGCGGCGACTGGTATGACGGCATCTCGATCGGCGGCGGCCTGCGTTATGTTGGCTCTTCGTGGGCCGACAATGAGAACACGGCCAAAGTGCCGGCGGTCACGCTGGCCGATCTGAAACTCGGCTACGAGAAGGAGAATTGGGGGATCGATCTCAACATCACCAACCTCTTCGACAAGACCTATGTGTCGAGCTGCCAGACGACGCTGACCTGTTCCTATGGCGAAGGCCGCTCGTTCAAGCTGAAGGCGCATACGA
>NZ_RZTB01000245.1:0-2316 GCF_003997735.1 Mesorhizobium sp. M7A.F.Ca.MR.148.00.0.0
CCGTCCGGGGGCACCAGCAAAAGTGCGGCAATTGAGTAAATTCAGACAGTTAATCTATTGTCATCGAGTTCGATCCGCCGCCTGATCCACGTTGGAAATCATGCACTTACCCGCGAGAATATCCGCCCCGGAGCATCACCATGTGGAAAGCCCGCCACCGTGCGGCGGCGGGATTTATTGAAGATTAGAACGGCACCTTCCACGCTCCGCTCTCGAATTTCTGGATAATGCCCGCGTCGAAACCTGACTGCCATTCCTCGCCGGCGTTGAGTTTCATTCCAGAGGTTGTGGCGGCGCCGGTGTTCGGCCGCGGAAGTCCGGAGCTCCTCGCGGGATGCCTGTTTGCACCGGCCTTCCTGATACCTAGTCGCCGAATTCAGGCGCAGCAACTTAGTCTACAGGTGTGACTTCCTAGCTACATACAAAGTTGCAGGCTCATCGATATAAAGCGCTTGGCGATTTGATGGGGATTTCATGAAAGCTTTTTTGCTCGCTTCATTCGTTGCGCTTTCGGCGGCTCCGGCCATCGCTGCCGATATGATGACCGCTCCTGTCGACACCCCTGAATGGACTTGGCAAGGGCCATACGCCGGCGTGTTCGGCGCCGGAACGTTGGAACATTACAAGATCTATGAGCCGGGCGCCCAGGCTGGCGCAACGCACAACGTCGGCTCGGCCGCGGTCGGCGGCTTTGCAGGCTATAACTTCCAATCCGGCAAGATTGTCTATGGCGTTGAAGGCGAGCTTGGCTACCGCTTTAAGAAGAACACCTTCGACGATATTCCAGGCCCAGGCGTTCTCGACGCCTCCACAGGTTTGTTCGGATCCGTAAAGGGTCGCGTTGGCATGGACATCGGAGCCTACATGCCGTTTGTCACGGCTGGTGTAACCGCCGCAAAGCTGAAGACGTTCTATCCAGGTGGAAACGCCGAGCGGGATGCAACTTTGGTCGGTGGTATTGTTGGAGCAGGCATCGACGTCGCTCTCACACACAACGTGTTCTTGCGAGGCGAATACGACTTCTCCTTCTTCGGCAAGAAGTCGCTTGAATATTGCGGCGGCGGATGCACGCTGGAACACACGCTTCAGACGCACGATTTCCGCGTCGGCATCGCGATGAAGTTCTAACTGTTCAGCGCGTCACCGACGTTGACGCCCTCCGCAGGAAGGGCAAGACCAAGGTCCAGCTTGTGAATGGCATTCCGCGGGCGCAATGTCGCCACGAACCCGACGGCCAGGGGCCTGGATCGCAAATAGTTCGCGGCTCAGGCCCCTCGTCCCTCCCGGACAATGCTATGGGGGCTCTTCTGCCGGGCGCTCCGGCCCTTGTTGTGCTGGCCCGGTCAAATTCCACCGGATGAACGTAGCATCCTTCCCGGTGACTTCCCGCACCGCCCTTAACAGCACCTCATGCAAGACGCGCGTCTGTCTGTAGTGGTCGCATTGCGGCGATATGAACGGCTTGATGATGCTCAGGTGCAGCGCTTCCGCCGCCACGAGAAAGCGCTCGATTTCAGCCTGCGATAATCGCTCCGAAGGTTTTGACCGAGCCATTGCGACACCTTTTAAGAGTCGCCCCACCCGAGGACAATATTCCTACCGAAGCGTTTCGCTGTAAAGGCTCCACCTCGAAAAGGTCGCTTGGCCCCACGCCTTTTTTGCTGGGCGCCCTTGGCCAATGTCGGTTGATTGCCAAGGGGGTCGTAAACTTTTTGCCCGCCCTGAGGAACATGCATCCGCAATCAAACGTTCGGGATGTGCTTGGTAAGGATAGCTCCTTGAAACACCCGAGCAGAGGCCGTCACTGATTTCCCTCAACACAGTGACGGGCCCACTTCGTCAGACGTCGGCAGCGTTAAATCTTTCTCGCAGGGGTGGAACATGCATCCTCAATCGAAGTTGGAAATGTGCTTGGTTGAGATGTCCCCTCCTCAAGTCCAAGCTCTGGTGCAAGGCCCGTCGCTGTCTGTGTCCTTCAGCGGCGGGCTTGCTTCGTCAGACGCTCGACGGTCTCAATGATCGCCTTGGCCAGAGCTTCGCCTTCGTGGATCGGTTCGGGGCCGTAGAGGCCAAGGATGGCTTCTTCAGATGGCAGCACGCCGGCAGGGCATACCTGCTCCATAGCCATTCGGACGAGCTTCAAGGCTGCGCGTTCGCCAGTGGGTTCGATTGCCACAGGGGAGTTGAGCGGCTCGGGCGTCATGGCTTCGCCTCTCGGATCGCCCGCAATGTCGCATGGCGCAGCTTGTCCTCGCGCTTAAGGGTCTTCACGCGGCCGACGAGGCCAGGTTTGATCCATTCAGCGTCGGGCTTGTC
>NZ_RZTB01000246.1:0-2278 GCF_003997735.1 Mesorhizobium sp. M7A.F.Ca.MR.148.00.0.0
ACCGTCGAGGGAAGCGCTGCGATGAGTGGCATGAGGGGAGGGCGCTGGTGCATGGTGGAAGCTCGCTTGAAAAGGGCCTTCTTGCTAGCGCGCCGGATGGGGCGGTGCAAGTTGCCGCTGGGCAGATCCGTAACGCTGGATTCATCCGGCTCTTTTTGCTAGCGAGATATCATGAACAACCGTCTCCCGCCTGCTTGGTCAAAGCACATCAAGCCCGGACCCGCGCCGAAAGCGAAGGGGCCGATACTCAAGCTGACAGTGAGCCAAGGAAACGCTCAATCGCGAGCGCAGGCCGACGAAGCGCTGCTGAACCAGGCCTATGCCCTTCAGCAGGCCCAGCGGCTCGACGAGGCTCAGGACCTGTGCCTTCGGGTGCTGGCGCGCACGCCAAACCATCCGCTCGCTCTGTACATCCTGGGGACCCTGTACCAGCGTTACGATGACGAGATGGCCTTGCGATATTTCGCGCGGGCGGTCGGCGAGGAACCTAAAAACCCTTACTACCACCTCAGCCTCGGCGAGGCCTATGTGAAGGTCAGCGAATATTCGCCAGCCATCAAGCATATGCTGTATGCTTTGGAACTGCAGCCCCGACTTATCGAAGTGCTTTGTGCACTGGGGCGCGCCTACACCAAGTTTGACAAACCCGACATGGCTTTGCCGCTTTACGAGAAAGCGCTCAAGATCAACCGCGATCATCCCAAAGTGCGGGCGGGGCTGGCCAGCGCGCTCAGCGGCCTGGGGCGCATGGATGAGGCCGCCGCCTTTCTGAAAGAAGCAATCGGACGTCGCGTCGACGTGCCGGCTGCCTACCACGACCTCGTACAGACGAAAAAATTCACCGAAGAGCCGGAGGAACTCCAATCCATCCTGCGTGAACTCGGCAATCCCAAGCTTGATCCGGATGGTGCTTACAAGCTCCATCACGCTGCCGGCAAGGTACTGAACGACCTCAAGCGCTACAGTGAGGCATTCGACCATTTCAATAGGGGGAAACGGGCCTCCGGCTACACCTTCGACATCAATCTGTATCGCCGCTGGATCGACTCCCTGATTGAAACCTTCACGCCGGACTTTCTGGCGGCCAGGGCCGGCTATGGAAATCCTTCCGAAGTGCCTGTGTTCGTGGTCGGTATGCCGCGGTCGGGCACAACGCTCACGGAACAGATCTGCGCCAGCCATCCCGATGTTCAAGGGGCAGGCGAGCTTAACAAATTAAGGCGGGTCGCCAATGCAATCGGCCTTAAAACCTCATCGGCCGGCGATTTGAGCCGGCCGGTCATGTCGGTCACGCAAGATCTGTCCAGAACACTGGCGGAAGAGCATCTGTCCTACCTTAGGGAGTGGGCGCCTGCCGCGCTTCGCGTGGTGGACAAGATGCCGCACAATTTTGAAATGATCGGCCTTATCGGCCTTCTTTTTCCCAACGCGCGCATCATTCATTGTCGCCGTGACGCCATCGACAATTGCGTCTCTTGCTTTGTCCAGAGCTTCAACAAAGGACACAGCTACAATACTGATTTGCGAATACTAGGTCTGTACTATCGCGAGTATGACCGACTGATGCGCCATTGGAACGAGGTTTTTCCGGGCCTTATCTTCGAAAACCGCTACGAAACGCTGGTCGAGGATCAGGAGGCGCAGTCACGCCGCCTCATAGATTACCTTGGGCTGCCCTGGGATGATGCATGCCTGCGTTTTTTCGACAGGGACGGTTCGGTCAACACGCCCAGCCGCTGGCAGGTTCGCCAACCGATCTACAAATCGTCCGTCAAGCGGTGGAAGAATTATGAAGGCGAGATCCAGCCACTAATCGATGCTTTGGGCGACTTGGCGGACGCGTAATTCAAACGAGTCTGGTGTGCCTCTCATGCGCGCACGTCTCCTCGAGTTTGGTGGCACTGCTGAAATCGAGGCTGAAGAAGCGCAGGGATGCGCGTGATTTCGCACCCGATGGTACCAAACGCAATCGCTCGGTTGGTCGACTATTTTCTGCTGGTCGACGCTCGAAGCGCTTGATCGCGAACCTCCGGCGCTGCCGGACTGGCTAATAGCCCTGGTTGCTGAGCTGTCAGGGCTCCGCCTCGTCGGCAGGCTACCGTTGGCCCCAAACATTCAAGAAGTGCAGAGGCTCCGCTGCGGGCAGTACAGATGCATTTTGACGAGTCCCTTGGAAATCCGGCATGAAAAAACCCGGCGGTTGCCCGCCGGGTTTCGATTTCGACTTGTCGCAACTTATTAGAACTTATTAGAATGAGCGCTGGAAGCGGAGGAGACC
>NZ_RZTB01000247.1:0-462 GCF_003997735.1 Mesorhizobium sp. M7A.F.Ca.MR.148.00.0.0
GAGGCATGCACCATGAGCGAACCGTACAACGTTCTTTTCCTCTGCACCGGCAATTCGGCTAGGTCGATCATCGCAGAGGCGATTCTCAATCGTATTGGCGCCGGCAAGTTCAAGGCCTATTCGGCCGGGTCGCATCCCAAAGGGGCGGTGCATCCCTACACGCTCCAGCTTCTGAAGAACCTCAATTACGACACGTCCTTTGCCCGTTCGAAGGACTGGGAAGAATTCGCGGTTCCCGGTGCGCCGGAGATGAATTTCGTTTTCACGGTCTGCGACAACGCCGCCAATGAATCGTGCCCTGTCTGGCCAGGACAGCCGATGACCGCACATTGGGGCGTGCCTGATCCGGCTGACGCGGAGGGCACCGATGCCGAAAAACATCTGGCCTTTGCCGAAGCCTATCGCATGCTCAACAACCGGATTTCCATCTTCATCAGCCTGCCGATGAGCATGGTCGACAAG
>NZ_RZTB01000247.1:472-2269 GCF_003997735.1 Mesorhizobium sp. M7A.F.Ca.MR.148.00.0.0
AAGCCTTGGGAACCGCGCTGCTCGTCGCGACCGTGGTCGGCTCCGGCATCATGGCCGCCCGGCTGACACACGACGTCGCCGTTTCGCTGCTCGGCAACACGCTGCCGACCGGGGCGATCCTCGTCGTGCTGATCACGATACTGGGACCGATCTCGGGGGCGCACTTCAATCCGGTTGTCACGCTGGTGTTCGCGCTTCGCCGCGAGATCGAGGCGAACGCGGCGCTTGCCTATGTCACCGCCCAGGTCGTGGGCGGCATTGCCGGGACGTTTCTGGCCCATGCCATGTTCGAACTGCCTATCCTGCAGGCCTCAGCGACGGTGCGGACCGGAACCGGGCAATGGCTCGCGGAGGCAGTCGCCGCCTTCGGCCTTGTGTTCACCATCCTGGCAGGCTTGCGCTTCCGCTCCGATGCGATCCCGTGGCTTGTCGGGCTGTACATCACCGCCGCCTACTGGTTCACGGCCTCGACCTCCTTCGCCAACCCGGCTGTCGCGATCGCCCGCGCCTTTTCCGACACGTTTTCTGGCATCCGTCCGGTCGACCTGCCGGGCTTCATAGCCGCCGAATTGCTGGGGGCGCTGCTGGCCATGGCCCTGGCGGGCTGGCTGCTCGCCGAACCGAAATCAACAAGACAGATGAAGGCTGCCGAATGACCGTCACCATCTACCACAACCCCGATTGCGGCACCTCGCGCAACACGCTGGCCATGATCCGCCAGTCCGGCGAAGAGCCGGAGGTGATCGAATATCTGAAGACGCCACCGTCGCGCGAAAGGCTGGTCGAGTTGATTGCCGCGATGGGCATGATGCCGCGCCAATTGCTGCGCGAGAAGGGCACGCCTTACGCGGAACTCGATCTCGGCAATCCCAAGTGGACCGACGATGAAATTCTGGACTTCATGATGGCGCATCCGATCCTGATCAATCGCCCGATCGTGGTCACGCGTCTCGGCGTCGTTCTCGCGCGACCTTCGGAAGCGGTTCTCGACATCCTGCCCAACCCCGATATCGGGCCGTTCGTTAAAGAGGACGGCGAAGTCGTCGTCGACATCAAGGGCAAGCGCATTGGCTGAGCAGAACCACGTCGCCGATGACGCGCTGCCGAACGTCGACGAAGAGCAGTTTCGGCCGATCGATATGCAGGTTCTGCTGGACGCGCCCAGGTCCATTCACAAGCCCCGCGTGCTGATGCTCTACGGATCGCTGCGGGAGCGGTCCTATTCCCGCCTCGTCACCGAGGAGGCCGCGCGAATCCTCCGTCGTTTCGGCGCCGAGGTTCGCATCTTCAATCCTTCGGGCCTGCCGCTGCCGGATTCGACGTCCGCCGAGCATCCCAAGGTCAGGGAATTGCGGGACCTGTCGATCTGGTCGGAGGCCCAGGTCTGGTGCTCTCCGGAACGGCACGGTTCCATGACGGGGGTGATGAAGGCGCAGATCGACTGGCTGCCGCTGTCGATGGGCGGAGTACGACCGACGCAGGGCAGGACGCTCGCCGTCATGCAGGTCTCCGGCGGCTCCCAGAGTTTCAACGCCGTCAACCAGCTCCGCATCCTTGGCCGCTGGATGCGAATGGTCACCGGATCGTCGACGTGATGGAGGAGCTGATGAAGTTCACCCTGCTCCTGCGCGACCGCTCCAACTACCTGACGGACCGCTATTCCGAGCGGGTCGAGAGTGCGGAAGAGGTCGCCAAGCGGGTCAACCAGCGGTCGATCTGAGGCACCTTTGACGGTGCCTGGATTTCGTATTTCCATATTTTTCGAAATTTGGATTGACGATGCGAAAAGTGCCGTAT
>NZ_RZTB01000248.1:0-2251 GCF_003997735.1 Mesorhizobium sp. M7A.F.Ca.MR.148.00.0.0
TCGACAAGATCCGCGAACGCTTCGGCAAACAGGCGGTCGGCTACGGCACGGTGGCACTGGAAGCGGCGCGCTCCGTGCCCGACGAATTCAGGGAGCTGGCGGAGAAGGAGCTTTGAGGCCAGGGCAAGGCTATGGGCCGGTACGCGAGTAGCGATGGACCCGGACGCCACTAGAGCTTGTCCCGTGCCAGGGCTCGCAGGCTATGCCGTCATGGTCGGCATCGTGAGTCGGCCAATAGCCAGGTTCGCCCCTATGCGCAGAGGCGAGGCCAACGGCACGGGCGGCAGTGCAGTTCGGGAATGCCGCAAGGTGCCTCAGCACCGAGAGAGATGTATCAAACCGAATGCCGATGAAGCCATAGATGATATAGCCCGACAACAGAATGAACGGCGCAAACAAGGCCACCCATCTCAGCCTGCCAAGGCGGCGACGGTGATAGGGTGAAGGCCGTCGCAAGAATGGCAGGAGCATTCCCCGCCAACTCCCCGGTTGGAGTGCCCGAACCAGACTAGCGTCACCCAGGTACAGTAGCAATAACGGTCATCTCCGAACGGTTTCCTGCGTTCAGAGCGCGGCTATTGGATAGCGAAACGCCAGTTCTATGCCTCGCCGTCCCAGTACCGCCTCACAGCTCCCATGTCGAAAATGCCGTCGCGCCGGCGCAAGGCGTCGACCGCCATCTTGTTGGAATCGGGATAGACGCAGACCTCGTTGGGATTTTTCTCGCCGATCATCAGATAGCGGCACGGTTCCGTACCGCTGTTGAGGAAGGAATGCCCGACCGCCAGGCCGGCGGGAAAGCAGACATAATCGCCGGCCTTCATCTCGTGACGCTCCTCGCCAAGCAGCAGCGTCACCTGCCCTTCCAGAATCAGCGCGTGCTCCTCTTCGAGCATGTGGTAGTGCCTGGGCGCCAGGCGCATGCCGGGGGCCGGCGCCTCGATCAGCATGCCGACATGATAGTCTGGTAGTCCCAAAGCCGCATAGGTCAGATGCCTGGACCGGCCGCCGAACCGCGGGCCTTCGCCCTCGACCTTCCATTCGACGGCATCGCTGGCGACAGGCGGGATCGGCACGGCTGGGGGTTTGGTGATACCGGACATCACATCCGACGGCAGCGGATCGCCGGCGGCAAGGCCGGTGTTCTCGCCGTCCCAGTAAGTTCGGGTTGCCGAGAGGTCGAAGATCGCGCGCCTGCCCAGCGCCCGCACCAGGACCTTGTTGGAGGCCGTGTAGACGACCACGTCATTCGGGTTGCGCTCGCCGACGATGACATAGCGGCACGGCGCGTCGCCGGTGTTGATGAGGCAATGCCCCGCCGCGGCACCAGCCGGAAAGCAGATGTAGTCGCCAGTCGTCATGGCATAGGCAGCGTCGCCGACATAAGCGGTCAGCATCCCTTCGAGGATGAAGACATGCTCTTCCTCGAAAATATGGTAATGCGCCGGCGACGTCTGCTTACCCGGCGGCAGTTCCTCGATCGCCACGCCGACATGGTAATTCTCGCCGAGGGCGGCAAGCGAAAGATGCCGGTAGCGCACACCGAAGCGCGGCACATCGGACCATTCCGTCCATGGCACGCTGTCCGATGCGAATGGCACGGGCGCTTTATCGTCTGCCATAGGGCCTCCCTGGTCCTGTCCCCCTGCCCTCGTCGCACTGCCATGCTGCTAGAGGATCCACGACAGGACAAAGCTGCCAGCTTCCGGCTAAACCGCCAAGCGGTGTTCGCGACGCTCCTGACAAAGCCAGACAGGAATCGCTCGCTTCAACCCCTGATCGCCTTGCCGGCCTGCTGCAGCAGTTCGAATGCCGCGAAGCGCTTGGCGTGCCAGCCGGCCAGCGTGGCATCGGGATGATAGACCTCGCCGAGTTCCGACATGCCGGCCATCGCCCGCGTCAGATCCTTGTAGGCACCGGCGGCGACCGCGCCCAGCATCGCCGAGCCGAGCAGCACCGGTTCCGGCGAGGTCGACGCCACCACCACCATGCCTGTGGTATCGGCAAGCAGCTGGCGCACCAGCGGGCTTTGGCCGGCGCCGCCGCTGACCACGATGGTGTCGACGGGAATGCCCTTGTCATGCTCGGCCCGCACGATCTGGCGCGCGCCATAGCCCAGCCCGCAGACCCCGGCGACATAGAGCCCGACCAGGCTGTCGAGGCTGGTGTCGAGATCGAGCCCGGCGATCAGCGCTCGCGCGTCCGGGTCGGCGAAAGGTGCGCGGTTGCCGAGAAACTCCGGCACCACATG
>NZ_RZTB01000249.1:0-2237 GCF_003997735.1 Mesorhizobium sp. M7A.F.Ca.MR.148.00.0.0
ATGGCGCACTTCGAGCTCGGCCTTGAGGTTGACGCGGTAGTCGTTGAAGGAGCGCAGGCGGTCCTTGGACTCCTGCCGCCGCTGCCTCATCATGATGATCGGCGCCTGGATGGCGGCGATGCAGGAGAGCAGCAGGTTGAGCAGGATGAAGGGGTAGGGATCGAAGGCGGCGCTCATGCCTTCGAGCAGGTTGATGCCGATCCACACCAGAAGCACGCTGCCGAACGAGATCAGGAACCACCAGCTGCCGCCGAAGGCCGCCATGTTGTCGGAAACGCGGTCGGCGAAGGTGCGGTGCTCCTCGAATTCTTCTTCCGAGTTTTCGGAGATCGTGTCCTGCCTGGCGATCGATTCGACCACCTGGCGGTCGAGCTCGGAGAATTCGCCGTGCTCCTGCTGCAGCAGCTCCTCCATATAGCGCATGCGGTAGCGGCCGAGTTCGGCGCGGCTGATGCGGGCGCCGGCCGGCAGGTCGGGATGGTCGGAGCGGATGCGGTCGGCGAGGCTCGGGCGCAGCGTATCGATGCGGACCAGATCGCGCTTGCGGAACTTGCGGCCCGAGATCGCCGAAGGTTTTTTCTTCGGCTTGCCACGGTGGGCGCCGGGGCCCGCGGGTTCGGAGTCCGGCACTTCGGGCGTCTCGAAGTGCTCGTCCGAGACCGGATCGGCCTCCAGCTCGCCAACGATCGGCGCCTCGAAATATTCGCCGCCGCTGTCGTGCTGGTTGTCTTCCGGTTGCTCGGGCGTTTTGGGGACGGTGCTCATGGTGGGCTCCTGGTGGTGCTGGGCGACGATAGACAGAGGTGGCGGCGCATAGCCAGCGCCGGGCACGGATTTCGCAGGCCGGACAAGTGGTTTTGATCGGAGAAGGCGATGTGGCTGACCCGGCTCGCCCTTCGCAGGCTCAGGGCGGGTGGCGCCAATCACCCCCCTCTGTCCTGCCGGACATCTCCCCCTCAAGGGGGGAGATTGGCTGTTATCCCGGCTTTCGCCAATTTCCACCGTCACAGGAGTGAGCGGAGCGCCGAAGCTGCCAATCTCCCCCCTCGAGGGGGAGATGTCCGGCAGGACAGAGGGGGGCGCTGTCCCGCCAACGTGCACAAGGTTCTGCAGGGTGGTGACGCGTTTGGAGTCCCGGCATGGATCCTCGGGTCTGCGCCGCGTCGCTACGCTCCTTGCTTCGCCCGTGGATGACGAAGTGGTGGGCGGCAGCCGAGCACCCAGACGCGAACCGCGCCGCGGCCACTACTGCTCGGCGAACATCAGCCTGGTCTTGGCGCCGTCCATGGTCGGCGACAGGCTCCGCTGGATCAGCGCTTCGACATGGTCGTTGCGCTGGCGGGCGGAGTCGGCGCCCATCACCACGACGATCAAATTGCGGCCGTCGGCATTGTAGGAGGTGACGATGTTGAAGCCGGACGCCCTGATGTAGCCGGTCTTGATGCCGTCGACACCGCGCACGCGGCCGAGCATGTCGTTGTGGCCGCGCACCAGCCGGCCGCGGAACATGAAGTCGCTTTCGGAGAAATAGTGGAACTGCTGCGGAAAGCGCTGATGCAGCGCCATGCCGAGCACCGCCATGTCGCGCGCCGTGGTCATCTGGCCACCGTCGGGCAGGCCGGAGGCGTTGCGGAAAATGGTGCTGGTCATGCCGAGCTGGCGCGCCCTGGATGTCATCATGGCGGCGAACTGATCCTCCGAGCCGCCGAGATATTCGCCGACCGCCACCGCCACGTCATTGGCCGATTTGACGACGATGGCGCGGATCGCCGAATCGACGTCGATGCTCTCGCCGCGCCGGAAGCGCAGCTTGGTCGGCGGCTGCGAGGCGGCATGGTCCGAAACCGGGATCTGCGTCTCCTTGGTGACGCGGCCGGAGTCCAGCGCCTCGAACAGCAGATAGAGCGTCATCATCTTGGTCAGCGAGGCCGGGTAGCGCTGCGCCGTCGAGCTGACCTCGAACAGCTGCTTGCCGGTCCTGGCGTCGACGACGATGGCCGCATATTTCTGCGCCGGCGCCGGCACGGCCAGCACGCTGTCGGGCGGCGTCGTGGTCGAGCAGCCGGCCAGCAGCACCAGCAGGGCCAGTGCCGCAAAAACTCTCTGAATGAGCGGAAGGGTATTGGACAAGGGCTGGACTGTTCTGGGGTCGGCTGTTGCGGAGATGAGACGAAGCTAACGTAACGCAAGTGATGCGTCCATTTGGTTAATGTCTGACAGTCCCCGGATTGTCGAGC